>JAICTW010000004.1 GCA_025936195.1 Flavisolibacter sp. | reverse complement strand
TTCATCTTCGAAGCTGAGTACATAACCAAAGTCGTAGCCTGATACTCTTTTTTCATCTGGCAGATACTTGTCCAGTGTTTTCGGAAAAAAATCGAGATTAATGTATTTGTTCCCGGATATGGTTTGTACAGAATTGCTAAGGTCAATGGTCCCCGAAATCGTTACAGGGATCTCACGATTATTCAGGTCACTTGTTTTTATATCGGAAGCTTCAATATTGTCGTTGCCGAATTCAAGAAAACCTTTAAAGAACTCTTCCCTTGCGGTAATAGGAAGACTATGAAAGGACTGATGAAAATCTTTTCGTTCATTGCCCGTTAGCGTTACCTGCACCTTTCCGGTCAGCAATTCATTTTTCAGATTGAAGTCCGCTTTGGTAAATACTTTATGATCATTGCCTGTGGTGACCGGAACTGTTTTTAGATCAAACTTATCTCCATTAGCGATCATCGCTTCTTTTCCCTGTATGCGATACGCATTCTCGCCAAATGGCGCATATTTTTCAGTAGGGTCCAAAAAGTATTCCTTTCCCTTGTAATAAAGAGTGGTGATCGCATGATTATTGACACAAAGTGCCGGTAAGGACTGCGAATAAGGAAGGTCTCTTGTACCGATCCAGGTAAAATGCGCATCATAGCCTGCAAGCTTCAGCATCTCAGTGAGCAGGTTGGCCATCCCTTTGCAATCACCATATTTATTGGTCAACACATCCTGTGCAGATGCAGGTATGTATCCCGAGTATCCGTCTTCATAAGCAATGTACCGGATCTTATCCTGGACATAATAATAAATGGATTTGATCTTATCCACTTCACTCATGTTTGTGGTTGTTATTTTGGACAAGGCAGACTTAATGGTTTCTGTATTATTGCCGGCCATATTGTACAAACGATTATTCCATTTATAAACATCGGCTGTATTATCAAAGCCCTGCAGTGACTCGCCTTTGCTTTGAAAGGATTTTATTAAAATGACAAGGTGCGGTTCTGTATAGGCACGGCCAAGTTGTCCAAATTCAGATTTGAAAGCAGGCAGCTTCTTCATTATAAAAACATAATTGGTATAACCGCCTTTGCTGGTTTGTTTTTTCTCTACAGTCTGCCCTTCAAAATTCATTTGCCTGAAATCAATCGAAAGCCATTCGGGTACTTTGAATTCGAACACCTGTTCCAAAACAGGATAAGGTTGTTGAAAGAAAAGACGCGTAAGGTATTTCGCATCGGTATATTCTTTTTTTACAGTGATCCTTGCCGAAGCTCCTTTTTCAGAAAAACGCAGAGGGAAATATTGCACACGGCTATCATCAAAGAAAATATTCTCATCACTTACCCCACGGTCAATACCGGAACGTTCTGAAGTAATATAATTGCGACCAAGTTTCACTGCCTTCTTAAACGTCTTCAGTTGAATGAACTTATTGTAGAACTCAGGATAGGTGAGTGAAGCATATTTTTTAAGAGAGACAAATTCCATTTCGGCATCTTCCTGCACCACCACCACTTTGTCATTCAGTGAATTTTTCCCTTTATCAAAAGTGAAGAAATGATAGGAAGAGCGACAGATAACATTATCGTCCTTGTAATTTCTGGAAAGGTTTTCTGCCTCGGCTAAATCATCAGGAGCTACCTGGGCATAAATAGACAAACAAGAAAAATGAAAGATCAGGATCAGTAAGAAGCGGGATCGTCTTGTAAGTTGGACCAATAATGCAGAACGGTGCAGTTGCTGAGAACCGTGTAAACAAAGGTTCTTCATATTCAGTTAGTTTTTAATAATCGCCAAGATGATAAAAAAAAATGAAAAAACGAAGAACCTACATCATTCATTGTCGTCATTTTTTTAAGCTGGCGAAAAGAAAAGCTTATCAAGCCTGCTCAAACAAAAAACGAAAGAGGTAATTATATGCTTGTATAAACTTATTCTGAAGAAATAATAGTTTAAGGAAAGCAGATTATTTTCTAACCATCTCTTACGTCAGCTTCACTCCTAAAGCATCGCCCAGTCCTTCAAGCGAACGTTTGTCTTCTGCCAGTATATGCAAAATATCACCGGCCATCAGTTTGGTGGATCCATTGGGAGCAATGAACACATCACTTCTTTTTATGGCAAGTATGTTGACCGTGGTAGGAATATGTAATTCAACAATTCTTTTGCCTACTGCTTTTGATTCTTCTGGTAAAAAAATTTCCTGCATTTCCGATTTGATGGCATCACCGGCTTCAAAATCAAATCCAATCCTTCTTTTTACGGTTGCCGGAACAGCAACGTGTAAAACTCTTGCCACAAAAGAAAGCGTAGTGCCCTGCAGAAGAACAGATGTAACTGAAATAAAAAATACCAGATTGAAAATCAAATCAGCTTTGGCAATACCTGCAAGTAAAGGATAGGTAGCAAACACAATGGGTACACTGCCTCTTAATCCCACCCAGGATATAAAAAGTTTACTCCTGATATTTGATTTAAAAAAAGAGAACGATACAAAAACACCGATTGGTCGGGCTACAAAGATCAAAAATGCGGAAATCAAAATTCCCATGCCGATCAAAGGAACAATGCGTGATGGAAAAACCAGAAGCCCTAAAGTCAAAAACAAAATGATCTGCATGAGCCATGCCTGGCCATCGTAAAATTTGATCAGGCTTCGACGCCTTACCATATTGCTGTTGCCCATAACAAGGGCACATAAATAAATAGCAAGAAATCCATTACCTCCAATGAATTGGGTAAATGAATAGGTAAAAATGGCAAGACCTAAGGTTAGTACCGGATATAATCCTTCTGTTTCCAAATGGATGTGATTAACAAGCCACACACTTGCTTTGCCCATCATATAACCGATAGCGCCACCTACGATAAATTCCTTAAGAAAATGAAGAATGAGTTCACTGAAATGCATCTGGCCGCTGGCAACAATAGTGGTAAGTGCAATGGTCAGGAAATAAGCCATCGGGTCATTGCTTCCGCTTTCCAGTTCCAGCACCGGACGCAAATAACCTTTAAGGCCAATGCCCTTGCTGCGCAAAATAGAAAATACAGCGGCAGCATCGGTAGCTGAAATTACAGAGCCAAGCAACATGCCTTCGGCCAAAGAAAAACCAAAAGCATAATGGACAAAGACACCAACTGAAAGTGCAGTGAAAAAAACACCAAGTGTGGAAAGCGCAACACCTCGCCAAAGCACAGGCTTAATGCTTAACCAGTGTGTATCTAATCCGCCCGAGAAAAGAATGAAGTTCAGTGCTACAATGCCGATGAATTGTGCAAGAGCGGCATTATCAAAATAAATTCCTCCAATGCCTTCCGATCCTGCCAGCATCCCAACAATTAAAAAGAAAATAAGTGTAGGCACCCCAAGCTTTCTTATGGTCTTGCCAGCTATTACACTAATCAATAGCAAAATGGATCCTATCAGTAAAATATTTCCGGCCCCAATAAACATAAGCGATGGTTTACCTACACTTTAAATTAAAACAATCTGGTTTTACAAAATATTTGTTTTTTCAGCTTCCTTTTTTTGATCTCTTTTATGAACAAATAAAAGAAGGCCGATAACAAGTCCCATAATGCCCAATAAGATCAGGGCTGTAATTACAGTAGACATGATTCAATGATTTAGTTAGAAAAAAAGAATAACAATGAAGTTTAGAATCAGATAATGCCTACCAGAAATTATGTGATGGATAAATATGAGACAGGTATTGTTTGGATGGAAATGCTAAAAGGCAGTCCCACTGTTGTTGGCCCCTGGTGTAAAAATCAGAGGCTGCAAATTCAGCAGTGGAAGCAAAGTTCTGTTGACTCTGCTGTCGGCAATTGCCGTTTGCAAAAATTAGGGGATGAGCAATTTCAATTTCGGAATTAGGATAATTGGGAGAAGTAATGGAATACTGGCTTTGCGCTGCATTGCGGCCAATGACAGAGGCTATTTTATAATTTCCATTACCAACAGAAATTAAAAAGCAAAAAACAGTTATTATGGAAAGAAAAATTTTTCGCACTTGTGGCGAAAGTAGCGAATAACCAATAGAAATACGGAACACACTCTTCTGTTTAACAATGTTCCAAGTTTTCAATAGTCGGCCTATTCGAATCGTTTGTGAGCATCCGTTTCAATTCCACTGGTGAACAAATTTTATGCAGAGCTCGCAAAAAATATCCAAGTGTTCTCCGTGTTTCAGCGTGACATCTTAACTCAGATAAAATAAAACTTGTTTCAATTTGGAGATCGTACAAAACTTTGCTTGAACAGAGAAAGATACTTTTGCAAACTATAAGCAAACGGAATGGCGAAAAATCACGCATCTATCTACAGTGCTCTGGCCTCAGATATTTTGATCGCCACTACCAAATTTATAGCAGGCAGCTACACCAACAGTTCTTCAATGATCTCGGAAGGCATTCACTCATTAGTGGATACCAGCAATCAGCTATTGCTTTTGTACGGATTGAAAAGAAGCAGGAAACCTCCGGATAAACGAAGACCTTTTGGTTATGGAAAGGAATTGTATTTCTGGTCATTCATTGTTTCCATTCTTATTTTCGGATTGGGCGGAGGCTTATCCATTTACCAGGGTGTTATTCATATTCTCCATCCAAAGCCTTTGGGAGATCCATTCTGGAATTATATCGTTCTTGCTTTTTCTTTTTTCTTCGACGGACTTTCTTTTGTTATTGCACTAAAAGAGTTTAACAAGGCAAGAGGCAATATGTCTTTTTGGAAAGCAATCGTTCGAAGTAAAGATCCATCGAGCTTTCTTGTTTTGTTTGAAGATGGTGCTGCAGTTCTTGGTTTGCTGATTGTTTTTGTTTTGATACTTCTCAGTCATTTTTTGAACATGCCTGTATTGGATGGAGTGGCCTCACTTCTTGTTGGCTTGCTGCTGGTTTTTGTTTCCATGATCCTGGCAAGGGAAAGTCGCAGTTTGTTAATGGGTGAAGGCATTGCACCGGAAACGCAGAAAAAAATAAAAGCAATGGTGGAGAAAGATGAAGCGGTTATTAAAGTAAGCAATATTCTTTCTACTTATCAGTCTCCTGAAGAAGTGATCTTAATGCTGCTCATTCAATTTAAACATGATCTTGACACTGACGAAATCACGAATGCTATTGAACGCATCCGCAATGCTATCAAAGAAAAATTCACACTCGTTGAATTTGTTTTGATACAGCCGCAGTAAGCTTCGCGGATGAGCAAACTAAATCATTTCAAAAATTCCTCAACAACAGATATCACAGTTGTTTCTTCCGGCAAATAACTTAAACCATCACTTCACTACTTTCATTGACATATATCAATGCTATTTCTTATCCAAACGCAATGGAACAAGGCATAGCAAGGTGGTAAATTTGTGCTGTTATTAATAAACACAAAACTCAATTGTTGATAAGAGAAACATAAAAAATTAAGGAGTACTTAAATGACCAATTTATCAGCATTCAACAGATTTACCAACGACTTAAAAGAGCAGGAACAATTGATGCCTCTTTTATTTATAGGCCATGGCTCGCCAATGAACGGAATTGAAGACAATGAATTCAGTCAGCGGTGGAAAGCTATGGCAAAAGAAATACCTGTACCTAAAGCCGTGTTGGTGATATCGGCACACTGGTTAAGCAAGGGCACAAGAATCACAGCCATGGATTTTCCAAAAACCATTCATGATTTTGGTGGTTTTCCACAGGAGTTGTTTGATGTGCAGTATCCTGCTCCCGGTGATGTTCAATTAGCCAATGAAACCAAATCAATTGTTACATCAGCACACATTGAACTGGACCATGATTGGGGACTGGACCACGGCGCATGGACAGTGATCCGTCACATGTATCCTGATGCTAACATTCCCGTATTGCAATTAAGCATTGATTATACTAAGGGCCCGCAATATCATTATGAGTTAGCAAAGGAGTTGTACAATTTGCGAAAGAAAGGTGTATTGATCATTGGCAGTGGCAATATGGTTCATAATTTAAGAATGGTAGCCTGGGATAAATTAAACGAAAATGAATATGGTTATGACTGGGCTCTGCAAATGAATGAAAAATTTAAAGAGCTGATCGGGAACGGAAAGCATGATCAACTGATCAACTATCAATCACTAGGCAGAGAAGCATTGCTTTCTATTCCGACTCCGGAACACTACTGGCCTTTATTGTACACATTGGGATTAAAAGGAAAGAAAGATGATACTTCTTTCTTTAATGATAAAGCAGTTGGCGGATCGCTTACAATGACTTCAGTGAAGTTTGGATAAGGCTTTTGCGCTATTGAGCAGGTTTAACTTACAGGTAAGTAATATCAAAGCCATTCATTACCGAGTGGCTTTTTGATTTGCTTTTGCAGCCGCGATTCCACTTACACTGGAAATAATTTTGGAAGCATGCATTTTAGAAAATACTTCGTCTGATGATTTATGATGCGGAGCTGCGAAGATTAAAATGACGGACATTATAAAAGAGACAAAGCAAACGAAAGAAATAAGTTCCAGGGTACGCTTCATAAATATTGGTTTTGGGTTTGGGTTTGCGAAAATAAGGAAGTTTTAAAAACGAGCTCCTTTATTTTTTCAGAGTACAAATATGATGCGTTGACGAATGGATTTTTGTCATTGAGTGATCAATACAACCGTCCTGTTTGCTGTTCTTTCCATCTTCAACATCGTTATGAAATGCTGCAACATCTGATGAAACAATAATCACGTAAAGAGGCCTCTTCTTCGTTTTTAGCAGTTTTTATTTTGAAGCAACCCTGAGCAACTGTTGCCGTATTCTATTCAGCCACTCTCCTGTCGCCTGGAGTTTCCTTCCAAAACTTTCTGCAATTTCTAACTAAAAAACACCAACTGTATGAAATCAATTGCAGAAGCCGGTTCATCTTCCATTGCAAAATGGCTTGTCCTGAGTTCTATCGTTTTTCTTTTTCTTTCTTTAAACGGTTGCAAGAAAAATCATGATCAGCCAGCCAACGTTACACCCAATTTAAAACTCATTGCCGAAAATTTAGTTTCACCTTTGTCGGTAGTGGAAGCTCCCGACAGCAGCCACCGGTTATTTATCGTTGATGAGAGTGGTAAAGTATGGATCGTTCCGCAAAATGGTACGATGCTTTCAACACCATTCCTTGATATTTCAAACAAACTGGTTACGCTCAATCCTAATTACGATGAACGAGGATTGCTAAGCATTGCTTTTCATCCGCAGTTTAAAACTAACGGTAAGTTCTATGCGTTTTATACAGCGCCGCCAAGAGCGGGTGGTCCTGCACCCGGAGTTAACTGGAATAGCCTTACAAGAATTTCAGAATTTAAAGTTTCTTCTGCCGACCCCAATGTTGCTGACCTTGCAAGTGAAAGAGTTCTCCTCGAAGCCGATCATCCGCAACTCAATCACAATGGCGGTACACTTGCTTTTGGTCCTGACGGCTATTTATATATTTCCATTGGTGACGGCGGCAATAAAGACGACGTAGGCAATGGACACCTTTCGGATTGGTATGCTACCAATGCAGGCGGCAATGCACAAAACCTTTGGGCCAATTTAATGGGAAAGGTTCTTCGCATTGATGTGAATAACGGAAGTCCGTATGGCATTCCTGCAGACAATCCATTTGCAGCTTCTCCTAATTTTAAAAAAGAGATCTATGCTTATGGTTTCAGAAATCCCTACCGTTTTTCTTTTGATATGGGAGGCAATCATGAACTGTACCTTGGCGATGCAGGACAGTCATTGTACGAAGAAATTGATATAGTAAACAAGGGGAACAATTACGGATGGAATGTAAAAGAAGGAACGGTTTGCTTCAACACAGATAGTGATCTGCTGGTACGCCCTGACTGTTCTTCAACTGATTCTTTAGGCAAGCCATTGACGGATCCTATCATTCAATTAACCAATACAGCCAATCCCAATGGCAAAGGAATAGCAACAGTAATTGTTGGCGGTAATGTTTACAGGGGAACTGCATTGCCTCAATTGCAGGGACGTTATGTATTTGGAATTTTCTCTCAGGGCGGAAGCGGTGCAACCGGCGCCAATGCCAAACTGTATGTTGCCAAATCTGCTGCATCAGGACTTTGGTCCTTTGATGAATTAACTATGAAAGATTATCCGACCAATTTGGGTTATTATCTCAAAGGATTTGGGCAGGACCTTTCAGGAGAACTCTATATTACATTAACCGGAGTGCAGGGTGTTTCGGGAACAACAGGCAAAGTGTATAAATTGGTCGCGGCACAATAAATATTCCAGGCTCATTTATTCATTTATTCAGCTAAGCTGTTGTTTGTTGTAACAAATTCTTTCACCCTAAGAGAAACAACAGACTTCCAATTAAATTATCGTTATGAAAAAGTTTGCTTTCTTATTAATCAGCATCTGCTTTGCTTTAATAGTAAATAGTCAGGGTACTTACAGTTCCTCATCAACAAAGCAATTTATCTGGAGCATTGGCGTCAATCCATCAATACCGATTGGCCATTTCAGTGATCTTTCAAGTTTCGGATTTGGTGGGAACTTTCAAGGCGAGTATAAACCAGGCAAAGCAGGCATAACGCTCAACTTTGGATACATTGATTATTTTGGAAAAACAAACAATGGAATTTCCTATTCCGATTTTAAATACTGGCCTTTGATGGGCGGAATAAAATATTATTTGGGTAAATCCTATTTACACGGGCAACTGGGTGCAGGCTTTGGAAGTAACGGACTCGGAACAAGCTTCTGGTATGGTGCAGGATATGGTTTCAATTTGAGTAAAGCCATTGATGCGGAATTGCAATACATGGGTTGGAAACAACATTTGGTTTATGATAGTACAGGAAGTAGTGGTTACGGTGGCGGTGGGGGAAATGGAGGTGGTGGATATGGTGGGCATTATCCAACCATTGGAATAAGGATTGCTTACAATTTCTGAAACCATGAAACGGATATTAGTAACAAGTTCTGAAAACACATCAGCATTTATAGCGAGAGTATTTTTAGCTGTCGTTGTATTTCCTCACGGTGCGCAAAAGCTTTTAGGATGGTTTGGAGGATATGGATTTCAGGGATCATTAAATTCACTAACGCATGATTCAGGACTGCCCTGGATCATTGCCCTGCTTGTCATCATCATTGAGTTTTTTGCGCCACTTTTTTTACTGTTTGGTTTTTTAACGAGAGTGGCTGCATTTGCAATAGGAGTTGAATTTATAGGCATCGTTCTTAAAGCACATATTCATAATGGATTTTTCATGAACTGGCATAAACAATCTAATAAAGGTGAAGGATTAGAGTACTTTATTCTGTTGTTTGCACTTGTGATCATTACTATTATTTCCGGAGGAGGCAGGGCAAGCGTAGATGCTAGACTAAGCCAGCAGGCAAAAGCTGGATTGGTTTGATGTGGTACTTAAATCTGCCATTTTATTATTTATAAAAAAATTTATGATCACTGATATCATCATAAGAAGGCATAAAAGGAAGATTGCATTTTTTATTATTTCTTTTATTGTCGCGGGTTGCAGCTTTTATTTTGATACAACAAAAGATCAATTCACAGCAAAAGCAAGTGATCAATCATTTGAAAGAGGGAAAAATCTTGCTTTTACTATTTGTGCAGGATGTCACTACGATCAAAAGCTGGGAAAGTTTATAGGGAAGTCGTTGAACGATCTTCCGAAAATTGCGGGGCATTTGTATTCTGCTAATCTTACACAATCCAAAACCAATGGAATTCCACCTCATTACACCGATGCCGAACTTTTTTATTTGCTCAAAACCGGGATTTCTAAAACTGGTAAGTTCATGCCCTACATGATGCGTCCCATGATGGCTGATGAAGATGTCAATGATATTATTGTTTACCTGCGATCAAACGATCCCGCCGTTGCTGCCGCTGACACCACAGTTGGAAAAACACATATCAATTTCATTGGCAAAGCAGGAATACGTTTTGCCTCCAAACCCCAACCTTACAACAAAGGTGTACCAAGGCCTGACGAAAACAATCCTGTTGAATACGGGAGATATCTGGTTGCTGTAATTGGTTGTTATCATTGTCACTCCAAAAAAGTTTTGGGCCTAAATTATCTCGATCCCGAAAAATCAAAAGGTTATTTGCAAGGCGGAATAAAGCTGAAAGATCCCCAAGCGAAAAGATTGTACGGCCCCAATCTCACACCGGATAAGGAAACAGGCATTGGAAATTTTACAGAAGAAGATTTTGCGAAAGCAGTTCGTGAAGGCATTACTCCTTCAGGAAGAAAGTTATCTCCGCCTATGGACAAATTTAAAAGTCTATCGGATAAACAAGTACATGCGTTATACACTTATCTGAAAAATTTGCACCCGGTGCATCATGAAGTGAAACGAAGAATATCTTAATTCCAGCTCGGTTGGTTTTTGCTAATGATCCCTGTTCATGTTTTGCATGTTATTGTTTTTTCCTGTTTGATCCAGCGCTGCTTTTAAACCTTTTGCCAGCTGTTCTGCATTGCCTACTCCCCAATAGTGAAGAAAAAATATTCTCGGTTGTTCGTGCACCATATGATTGTGGACGGCCACCACTTCAATTCCATTTTCGATCAATGTTTTTATCACGGAAGCCACTTCATTTTCCAACATAGTAAAATCTCCTGCAACTGCTGCATGATCAGGAGTGCCCTGGAACGCTGCCCATGTATTGAATCCCATGAACGTGGTGACGGGAATACCGTGTTCTTTAAGTTGCACATCTGGTCTGCCAATTGTGTACTTGTAAACACCTTTGCTCATGTCGGCCTTATGACCGATGATTTCGTCAAGCCTTTTTGTGTCTAACGTATTTTGAACCGTTTCAGTAGATGCAGTTCCTTTTGAGGGATCTCCGCCCCTTACCTCATTTACTTTATTCAAAACTGCTTTTGCTTTTTGTGCCGTTTGCGCCAAATTACCAGAACCACCAATGTGCATGTAAATTATATTCGGATGATTTCTTAAAAAGTGGTTGTGGATTGCTGTTATGGTTAAGCCCTGCCTTATTACTTCCTGCTGAACAGGTTTTAAATCTGCTTCCGTAAGAACAAGATCACCCATGATCATTGCTCCATCAGGTGAAGGTGCAAAATCAATCCATGTTCCCAGGCCCATTGCTGGTATAATTTTAAATCCATCCACTTCAACATTCAAATCGTTTTGAGGAACGGTGATCTTGTATTCGCCATTGTTTGACTTCCCTTTCATTCCCATTGTTTTCTCAATAAGCAGAGTGTCCAAAGGTGTGATAGAACTGAGCCTTACTTGCGATTCTTTGGTGCTCATTTTCATTTTATCATCTTTCGTTTTTTGCTGGGCAGAAGATTGATGATAAGTGAAGACGAGCAAAATAAGCAAAGCAAGAGCGGAAAATCGCTTTTTCATAATTGTGGTTTAAAGGTTTAAACGTTCACGTATGTGGGAAGGCTGTTTGCGCATACAAATTTCTACAAGTTTTCTGAATCAGAAGTTTTTTGAATGACAAAACAGAAGTTCAAAATAATCCTGCCAGACGGGACAGCCAGTACATCATCGTTCAACTAGTTTGAAGAACTGCTCCAAACAAGCAACTGATCTGTTTGAATACAATGAAACCCTTTTTAAAAATGAAAGCTTGGGCCGAACTGGTTTTATTACACTGATTCAGTTACAGCATCTGAAATCCCTGCCACTTGTATGTTCAATAAAAAATCAAAAAGGCTGGTATCCTTCACCAGGCCAAGTTTCTTTCTTAACCGGTATCGGCCAATTTCCACACCACGTAAAGAAATATTCATAAGCTGCGCAATTTCTTTACTGGAAAGATTCATTCGCAAATAAGCGCAAAGCTTCAATTCGCTGGGCGTTAAATTTGGGTGACGATTTTTAAGCACTACCAGAAAATCACTGTGTACCTTATCAAAGTGATGGGCAAATTGTTCCCAGTTATCATCGGTCTTGTTATCCTCCGTCAGTATCTTCAAAAGTTTTTTGAACTCATTTGATATTTGCTCGTTGTCAATCTTTTTCAATAAGCCATTCAGATCATCACGGATCTTTCCCAGCATCTCTCTTTTTTGAACTAAGTGCATGGCCGAATTGGCAAGCTCAGAATTCTTATGTTCTATTTCCGCTTCCAGCTTTTCGTTTTTGAGATTGACAATCTCTTTTTCATTTTTCTCCAGTTCCAGCTGGTGCAGGTAGCGTAATTGCTTTTGTTGCTCTTCGTACTGTTCTTTCTGACGCGAAAATTTTTTTTGTTGCTTCAGGTGCATGTAATAGATCAAAGCAAGAAACAAAAGAACATAAATGAAATAAGCCAACGTAGTTTGATACCAGGGTGGAAGAATTGTAAACGAATAACTGGTCACTGTGGATTCGTTACCAAGATTGTTCCTCGCTTTTATCTGAAAAATATAATCACCTGCAGGTAAGTTGGTATAATCTTTTTCCGGCTTGCCCGACCATTTGGACCAGTCCTTATCAAAGCCTTTTAAAAAATAGCTGTATTCAATATTGGACTGCTGTGCGTAAAGGATGGCGGAATATTCAAAATGCAGGGAGTTCATGCTATAGGGCATGGACATCTTCAGTTGAGGTGAATAACCTCCATACAAAACACTGTCTATCTTTCCAATAGATCGGATCACTCTTACCTGTGTTTCCAACACATGCCTGTTTTGCTTGTAGTTTTCAAAATCAACATGGTAAAAGCCTTTCTCTCCGCCTATAATAATATTGTGCTCATCAAAAGGATAAATGTTTTCAAAACCGCTAACGAGCTTATTATTCAATTCAGGAAAATAAATGATCTTGGATTTTGCACCGGAAAGATCAACAACGCCTAATTCTTTTTGATGCACAAACCAGATGTTACCGGAAGGATCTTCTTTGAGATAGCGGATATTACTTTCGTTTAAAAAGCTTTTAAAAAAAGAAGACACTTCAAAAACATCTTTCTGTTCGTTGTACTCATACAAGCCTTTTTCTGTAGCGGCAACAATGCGGTTCTTTACTTTAAAAATGTAATTGTTATTGGCTGAAAAAAGTCCTTTGTTTTGATTGTACAATTTTATTTCAGCAGTGCTGTCGGATTTTAAGGTGATGCGATAAATGCCTTTGTAAGGATGCGCCACCCAAATGGTATGCTCGTTTTCCACCACAACAAAACGTGCCGATTCAAACTGCGCATTGATTTTCGTTTTGAAGAACTTTCCATTTTTGTAATTATAAAAGTTCAGCCCAAGATAATTGCCCGCCACCATTAAAGAGGAGGGAAACACATTGGACATGGGAAGAAAAGTCCAAAATCCGCTGGAGTTATCCAAAGGCACGGCTGCATTGGTCTGAATGGTAAAAGCGCCGCTGTGGTGACCCACCAAAAGCTGGTCGTTCACAGTTGAAAGATTCCAAACCTCACCTTCGGTGTTCCTAACAGGTTCCAGTTTGCTTTTGATGTAACTTAAATTTTGAGCATTGCCCAGCGATACTCTGTAAAGACCATTAGACGTGCCGAGGTACAACTGGTTTTTAAACAAAACGGTTGAATAGCCTGAACCAATGTTTTGAGTTTCTGGATAAATATGTTTTATAGAATTATTGTAGGCAATGAAGTCAATACCGTTATCAAGGCCCAGCCAAAGATTGTTATCCTTATCGGGAAAAATACTTCTGATACTGTTGTCCTGCAATCCTTCCTGATGAGTAAGGCTTTGAATAAGATTTCCTTTTTCATCAATAATGTGGCAGCCATCAAAGGTGGTGGCTAATGCAATGCGGTTCTCCCCAACGGAAATGGCTTTGTAAATTATTTTTTTTGAAAGTTGTTCTACATCTGCCGATTCAATGCGGGAAAGCTTTTCCTGATCGTAAATGAAAAGTCCATCTTTAAGGGTAGCCAATAATGAACGCTTATGGTCTAATGGAACAAAAGAAGTAATGAGGGAAGTATGTGACAGCGGAGTGTTTTTTAAAAACGGCACCCAGCTTCCGTTTTGAAACAAAAGAGCGCCATTTTCAAGATCTTCAGCAATGAGCTGACCATTGGAGCTTGCCAGAAATCTCCATTCGGAGTGGGTGGGGTAAACCGTTATTTTATTATTGCTTAACTGAAAGATCCTTCTGTTGGTTCTGAAGAAAATATCGTTGCCGTAGGCACAAATATTCCAAACATCATCAAAGGAACGTTCCGGCTGGGGAATTAAATTAACCAGCGAATGATAAATCAGAAAACCTTTTTCATCCGGCGTAAAATAGCCCAGCTCGTTTTGTCCGCCGGTATAGATTTTCTGGTCCTCGCTGATCTCAATTGCTCTAACAATGGTATGGTTGGGAAGCGGGTATAACTTCCAGAAGGTTCCATCAAAACTTAAAAGACCTTCGTTATTTCCGAAATACAAAAGGTTATTCCGGCCTTGCTTAATATCCCAGTTCTGGGTGCCCGCATTATAAGTTTGTTTGGAGTAATTACTGATCTCCGGCAAGCCGATCGTATTCTGGCAAAAGCTATGTAGTGACAGTGTCACAAGAAGAAGGGTGGCAATCGTTCTCATTTTCCCGGTTTGGCAGTTGTGAAAGTAAATATTTTTTATTGATGTAGTATTGTTGTAGTTGAAACCTGCTATAAATCAGCTTTTTTGTCTGGTTGTTGTAGTAGTGTTGCAGTAATCAAATCTCTGTTGATAGCATAATTAAATAGTTTTATGCTGTCTTAGAGAAAATTTTAATTAATCAAAAACTAAAGGCTTGCGTATGAAATGTAAGACTGCTTTGCTGCTAAGCTTTATCGCCATTCTATTTTCTTTTCAGTTACATGCCCAGACGGCCACGGTAACCGGAAAAGTAACTAATAGAGCCAATGGTGAAGTACTCCCGGGTGCTACTGTAAGTTTAAAAGGTAGCCCAACGGCAACACAAACAGATGCGAACGGAAATTTTACACTCGCCGTTCCATCGTCAGGCTCCGTTTTAATAGTGTCTTATATCGGAATGCTTGATCAGGAAATTCCCGTAACTCCTGGAACTTCCGTTTATAATGTACAATTGAGTGCCAGTGCCAATTCATTAAATGAAGTGGTGGTTGTGGGTTATGGCACGCAGCGAAAAGCGAATGTTACGGGTTCTATTGCCAGCGTTAAGGCAAAAGACCTTGAAAACGTTCCTAACGGCCGCATTGAACAGGCCTTACAGGGCCGCGTTTCAGGCGTTACCATCATGCAAAACTCAGGTCAGCCAGGGTCTAGTTCTACCATTCGTGTACGAGGTATTACCACATTTAATAATAATAATCCACTGTGGGTTGTTGACGGAGTGGTGGTTGATGCCGGAGGTATTGGCTATCTCAACCAATCCGAT
>JAICTW010000286.1 GCA_025936195.1 Flavisolibacter sp. | reverse complement strand
CCTTGCCGGTTTTCTTTTACAGCGCCTCTGATTTTTTTGTTTCGGCATGGAAAGGCCTGCAACAAAAGTGGCTGAACATTGATACGCCCATCGCACTTTCCATTTTGATCGCCTTTTCAAGAAGCGCTTATGAAGTGCTGAGCGGAACAGGCGCCGGCTATTTCGACAGCATGGCGGGCATTGTTTTCTTTATGCTCATTGGAAGATGGTTTCAAAATAAAACCTATGATTCCTTTTCATTTGACCGTGATTACAAGTCTTATTTTCCACTTGGCATTACCAAAGTTGAAGACGGCATTGAAATTCCTTCCACCATCAGTACATTAAAAAGGAATGATCACATCATTGTACGCCACCAGGAAATGGTGCCTGCCGATTCGGTTTTGATCGGCGGTGAAGCCAGCATTGATTACAGTTTTGTTTCAGGCGAGAACACGCCTGTATTAAAAAGAAAAGGTGAACTGATTTATGCCGGCGCCAAACAATTGGGCGGCAGCATTGAATTGAAAGTGATCAAAACCGTTAACCAGAGTTACATCACGCAACTTTGGAACAACAATGATTTTTACGGAGAGCAAAAGAATGAAGACAAATCATTTATTCATCCCTGGAGCGGTTATTTCACGATAGTTCTTTTCAGTCTTGCAACAATTGCCGGCATCTATTGGGCATTTGTAAATCCGGAAAATATTTTGCCTGCAATTTCTGCAGCGCTGATCGTTGCTTGTCCCTGTTCACTTCTTCTTTCTTCCACATTCACCTTCGGCAATATGTTGCGGTATTTTGGACGGAACAAATTGTACCTGAAAAATGCTTCTGTCATTGAGGCCCTGGCAAAGATCAACACCATTGTCTTTGATAAAACCGGAACACTTACTTATACCACCAATGCTTCCATTGATTTTTGCGGCGTTCCGTTAACCAGGCAGGAAAGAAGTTATATCTATTCGTTGGCAAAAGATTCGGCGCATCCTTTAAACCGCTTAATCAAAGATCATTTATTGAAGACACATACCATCCTTCCTTTTTCAGCAACAGATTTTAAAGAACTGCCGGGCAAAGGCTCTGAAGGAATGGTTGATCATAAAAAAATACGGATTGGCTCCTGCCCTTTCATTACCGGATTTGCAGACGGCAAAAACAGTTCCGCCGAAGTATGGATATCCATTGACGGCGATGTAAAAGGTTTTTACCGCATCCGTAATTTGTACAGGCAAGGTGTGAAGGAACTAGCCGATCATCTTGAAGCAAAAGAATACCGCCTTCATATTCTTTCGGGTGATAACGATTCCGAAAAAAAACAATTGCATCATCTTTTTCCAACGGCTCCTTTGTTATTCGGGCAATCGCCGCAGGACAAACTGGAATACATTAAAGAACTCAAAGAAAATTCGCAGCGCCGTGTATTAATGCTCGGTGATGGATTGAATGATGCCGGTGCATTAAAACAAAGCGATGTTGGCATTGCAGTCAGTGAAAACACAAGTCAGTTCACACCGGCAAGCGATGCGATCCTGGACAGCAATCATATCAACAAACTCGATGCTTTTTTAAGTTATGCAAAGGCAGGGAAACGGGTGGTGCTGATAAGCTGGATCATTTCCATATTATACAATTTTGTAGGGTTGAGTTTTGCATTGCAGGCGAAACTATCACCAATGGTAGCTGCTATTTTAATGCCTGTAAGCTCCATCACTATTGTAACCTTCGTAACCATTGCCACCACCATTGCCGCAAAAAGAAGAGGACTTTGAAAATGATTTTAGTCATGTTTCGCCTTGACTGCTCTCATTCGCAAGGCCTTAACTGAAAAATACATTTGGCTCTTAAATTCCTTGTATGAGTGTACTCATTGTATTGGTAATTGTCAGTGTAATTGTTGCCGGAGGTTTTCTGGCTGCATTCATTTGGTCGGTAAGAAAAGGCCAATATGATGACGACTACACGCCTTCCGTCCGAATTCTTTTTGATGATACGGCTTCCACTGAAACTAAAAATTCTAATTAAATAAAAAACGACAACATGCAATTGGAACAATCAACTCTTACACAAGTTGGCAAACCATCTTTAACAGGAAAGAGAGAAACGTTCTATTACGACAATGCCATTGTTCGAAATTTTGCTTATGCCACTATCATCTGGGGCGTGGTGGGAATGTTGGGAGGATTGTGGGCCGCATTGGAATTAGTGTTTCCCAAAACGCTGAACCTTGCTCCCTGGTTTAACTTCGGCCGCCTGCGTCCGCTGCACACCAATGCAGTCATCTTCGCATTTGTGGGCAATGGAATTTTCATGGGCTATTATTACTCGCTTCAACGCTTATTGAAAACAAGAATGTGGAGCGATAAAATGAGCCGCATTCATTTCTGGGGGTGGCAACTGATTATTGTTGCTGCAGCCATTACACTTCCTCTTGGCTTTACAACCGGCAAAGAATATGCAGAACTGGAATGGCCCATTGATATTGCCATTACTGTGATATGGGTTGTATTTGGATGGAATATGTTTGCCACTATTCTGAAAAGAAGAGAAAGGCATTTGTATGTTGCCGTTTGGTTTTACATTGCCACTTTTGTTACCGTTGCGGTTCTTCACATTGTAAACTCCATTGAAATTCCTGTAAGCTTTTTGAAAAGCTATCCTGTGTATGCAGGCGTTCAGGATGCGCTGGTGCAATGGTGGTATGGACACAATGCTGTCGCTTTCTTCCTTACTACACCTTATCTCGGTTTGATGTATTATTTCTTACCGAAAGCAGCCAACCGTCCAGTGTACTCCTATAAGCTTTCCATCATTCACTTCTGGTCATTGATCTTTTTATACATCTGGGCAGGACCACACCATTTGTTGTATTCAGCTTTGCCTAACTGGGCGCAATCGCTTGGTATTGTGTTTTCCTTCATGCTTATTTTTCCGAGCTGGGGCGGTATGATCAATGGCTTACTAACACTGCGTGGTGCATGGGATAAAGTCCGCGATGATGTGATCCTGAAATTTATGGTGGTTGCCGTTACTGCTTATGGCATGGCCACTTTTGAAGGACCCATGCTTTCACTGAAAAGCATTAATGCCATTTCTCACTTTACCGATTGGACCATTGCACACGTTCACGTAGGCGGCCTGGGTTGGAATGGCATGCTGACCTTCGGCATTCTTTACTGGATCATTCCAAAAATTTTCAAAACAGAATTGTATTCAAAGAAGCTGGCCAACTTCCATTTCTGGGTGGCCACACTTGGCATTTTATTCTATGCTATTCCCATGTACTGGGCCGGTTTTATGCAATCATTTATGTGGAAACAATTCACGCCAAGCGGACAATTGAAATATCAATTTCTTGAAACCGTAACCTTCATGAAACCATTTTATGCAGTGCGTGGTTTTGGCGGAACATTGTATTTGTTGGGAGCTGTTATCATGATGTACAATCTGTTCAAAACAGTAGCCAAAGCAAAAATTGTTGCGAATGAAAAAGCAGAAGCTCCTGCACTGGAAAAAGTTTACAAAAAACATGCAGGTGAACACTGGCACAGGTGGATGGAAAGAAAGCCAACTCCCTTGCTGGTGGCAACATTAATTGTCATTCTCATTGGCGGTGCTGTTGAAATGATCCCAACCTTCATGATCAAATCCAATATTCCAACCATTGCAAGCGTGAAGCCTTACACACCATTGGAATTGCAGGGCCGCGATCTTTATGTTCGTGAAGGATGTTATCTCTGCCACTCGCAAATGATCCGTCCTTTCCGTTCCGAAACCGAACGCTATGGCGAATATTCCAAAGCCGGTGAATTTGTTTACGATCATCCCTTCCAGTGGGGATCCAAAAGAACGGGTCCGGATTTGGCCCGTGAAGGTGCAGGCAATAATAAAAAATCAAACACCTGGCATTTTAATCACCTCGACGATCCGCAATCCATTTCAACAGGATCGGTAATGCCGCCTTATTCCTTCTTAATTGATAATGCGCTGGACACATCAACCACGGCAGGCAAGATAAGAGCCATGCAAAAATTGGGTGTGCCTTATGCCGCAGGTTATGATCAAATCGCAAATAAAGATTTGATGAAACAGGCTAATGAAATTGCTGACAATCTAAAAAAAGACAGCATTCATGTAAAGTCTGACAAGGAGATCATTGCCATCATTGCTTACCTGCAAAGATTGGGTACCGACATTAGCAAAAACAAAACCATAAGCAAATAATATGTTCAAGTTCATTAAACAATATGCTGAAACGATGAAGGATGTTGACATCTATCCCATCATTTCACTCTTCATTTTCCTGTTGTTCTTTATTGGTGTGCTTTGGTATGTACGCAAAATGGACAAGCGCAATGTGGAAGAAATCAAAAGCCTTCCACTGGACCTGAACGAAGAAACCAATTATACGAACTCATAAAATAAAACGGAGATCATGAAAAATAAATGCAAATTCATAACCTCTTCTCTGCTGTTTGTGTTGATTAGTGTATCAGCGCGGGCACAGGAAGCAAGTCCAAAAACAGAAAGCAGCGATGCCTGGCTGTATTGGACCACCGGTGCCGTATTGCTTGCTATTTTCTTTTTTCTTGCCGTGGTTTTATACAGTGCCAACAAAGTATTGAAGCAGGAAGCAGGACCGCTTACACTAAAAAATTACTGGGCTTCGCTCAACAGGCAGTTCTTTACCAAAGCAGTTCCTGTTGCAAATGAAACAGACATTTTGCTGGATCATGATTACGATGGCATCAAAGAGTTGGATAACGCTTTGCCTCCCTGGTGGAAGTATGGATTTTATTTCACCATT
>JAICTW010000148.1 GCA_025936195.1 Flavisolibacter sp. | reverse complement strand
CGCCGCCCATTTCTCTGCTTTTTTAAGAAAGCGCCGGACTTGTTTTGAATACTGTTGGCGTTTCCATTCCAGTCCGTCCATATTGGTAACTACAACAGAATTCTTTGGAAACAAAAAATTCCAGATGCTGCTGCTGGTATATCCCAATTGAAGGATCACATCAAAATTTCTTTTGCGGGCATCCAAAATGCAATTGAGATCATAGATGAATTGACCCGCTGTTCCTATTTTGTTCTCAGGATCGAATTTGTGTACCAACTGAACGCCTTTCCATAAATTCTTTTTATATGGATGAAGCGAAGAATTATAGACATACACATCGTGGCCTCTTTCCACCAGCATCGGAGCAGCATATTCCACAAACTCTTCATAGCCACCATAGTGATTTGGAATACCTCTTGTTCCAATAATTCCAATTTTCATAAGTAATCGGTTTTAATCAATTCATAAAGGACCTGTGCTGATTTCTTCCAGGAATATTTTTCTCTAACCAAATCGGATAGTTCATTTAACCTCTGTTCGCGGGCAGTAATTTGCAAAGCCAGGCTCAATTTGTTTTCTATTTCCTCATAATTGAAAGGATCAAATTGTTCACCGTTGAAAAAACTGAAATCAGCCATAGCGGTGGAACGGGAACACAATACGGGAACCTTCAAGGCTGCTGCTTCCAATGGTGGAATGCCAAAGCCTTCTGCCTTGGAAGGATAAACAAATAAATCCGCGGCACGATAAAACTCCATAAGGCCTTCATCATTGATTGAATCATCAATAAATAAGTGCCGCTTAACTTTTTCAGGCAACGCGAGAATCATTTTATCCAGTTCTGTTTCTTTCAAACTTTGCTTTCCCAAAAAGACAAGATGATAGCCTTGCTCATACAATCTCAATTGGGTAAATGCTTTCAATAAAGCAGCATGATTCTTTCTGGGCTCAATCCTGCTTACATACAAAATGTATTTGTTCAATCCATAGTTGCATGCAATGTATTTTTTAGAAAAATCTTTATCATAGGTTGTAAAAAAGTTTTCGGCAATTCCATTGCAGATCACAGAAATCCTTTGCCCTTTAATTCTGAAGTGCTTCTGAATGGAACGTTTTGAATGATCCGAAACAGTGGTCAGAATATCTGCCCTCTTTGCTGAAAGCTTAAAAAGAAATTGGCGTGGCAAGCGATAGCTTAAAGGAAATTCCTGTGGCTGTTCGCAAAAAATAATATCATGCGTGGTTACAATGAATTTGCAATTTTTAATGAACGGTGCTACATATTGAAAGTGCGCATAATCAATTTTGTATTTCCGGATGATCAATGGAACTTCATAGTTTAAGCGAATAAAGGTTGTTTTGCTTTTGTACTGAATGAAAATCATATTTTCCAATCCGTCAAATTCTTTTTCCAGGTTTCTTACATCATTTGCTGCAATAAAAATTTGGATATCAGAATAGGCAGCCAACGCCCTGTACACCCCTTTAATAAACGTCCTTGTTCCCTGGTATTCCTTATCAAAAACATGTGCATCCACAAACAGCTTTATACTCATCGTTCTGCAATTGTTTGGTTTAAAACAGGATTTACTTTGAGTTGAGGAAATACTTCCGTGAACGCCAGTATCCAGATCACATATTCCGCAATATTGGTGGTAAAGCTTCCGGTAAATTGGTAAACGAATATGAAAACAAACAATAACAACCTGTAGTAATTCTTCCAAACCTTTGTGTACAAAAACAGAAAGATCTCTGCAAAAAAACGAATGAAAATTCCTGTCCAGCCAAACAGCGCCAGCGTTTCGGCAGTAACATTTGGAATGGCAATGCGATAATTCATGGGATAGAAATAAAAACCGCGGATAACATCGGTTCCTATGATCTTGATCTGTCCCAATCCGATTCCCCACACACTGCTTTTGAAAGAAAGAATTTTCATTGCAAGATAGAAAGCTTCAAAAGTTCTTCCTCTTCCGGATTTATCATGCCCGGCTACAATGTTTTGAAGGCGAATGAACAAAGTGTTGTGGGGAAAGAAAACGAAGAGCAGAACAACCGAAGGAATAACGATCATTGCTGCAAGTGCTATCAAATTCAGAACTCTTTTATTTGTTATCAACCTGCTGAAATAAAAAATGAAAACGATAAAAATGGAGAGAAGAATACAACTGATCACACCAATAGAAAAAGACAGAGCATAAGGAAGCAGGAGTAAGATCATCAGCCGCCACGCATTCATTTTATTTTGTTTGAAAACAATTTCAAGAAAAAAGAAAAAGAAAAGCGGAACTAATAAAGTAGCATAATACGAAGCCTCATAGGTAAACAAACGCAACCGCTCAAAATCGTCAATGCCTTCTGTTAATGGCTGCTTGAACCAAAGGAAATAAGAATATGGAGTAAAATATAACGGAATGGCAATAAGACATAACACAAAATTAATGACAAGTATTTTTTTGAAGATCAGTTCTGGTTCTTTACAGGCTTTTAAAAACGTGTAAAATGCCTGGCAAAAAATATAAACGGCCGTATAATTGATCAGTGAGGTGATGTAGGAATTAGTATCTACTCCTACAAAATTGATATGAATAAAAACAAATGGAAAAAGGCAAAATAAAAAAGGAAGCAACACTTCTTTTTTTCGTACATACAATATCCACCAATAAAAGAAAGGAGCTAACAAAGCAGTATAGGTAAGTCCAAACGGCAGTCCGAGTGAATTCAAAAAAAAATAGAGTACCGCAAAGGGAATGTATTTGTTAATGCGCAGCATTGCTTATGAATACGCAATTCATTGGCAAAAGTTTGCCCTGCAGGCATCCTTTCAGCCATTTTTTTCGTTTACTCTGCAAACAATACCAATCCATTGTACCAGAAGGACCTTTATCTGAAACCATTAGCTGAAAAAAATGGCCATGCCAATCATCACCCCGATGAACTGGATCTGATCCACCTCATTGCAAAAGCTGTTGCCTTTGTCAGAAAATTCAGATGGACTCTTATCAGCTTTACTCTTGCAGGCTTGTTGGTTGGACTCTATTTTTATTTTACTACTCCAAAGCAATACTCGTCAAGCCTTATCGTGCAATCAACAATTCTAACCAACCAGGAAGCTATTGAGATCATTGACACCTGGCAGGGACTTTTGGCGAAACAGGAGTTTTCAACTCTTGCCAATATTATGGACACCAAAGAAGATGTGGTTAAACAAATAAGCAAAATTTCAGCAGAAGAGATCATTAAGCTTTTTGTACAGAATAATCCCAACGGCTTTATGGTTACTGTTTCAGTCAAAAATGCTTCCGTTCTTGACCAATTAAGAAACAGCATCGTCAGCGGGTTGAATAATGGTCCGTATGCAAAAGAAAAAATAGACGCAGAACGTGCAAAACTCAGTAAGCTGATAGAACAGGTTAAGATGGAGATCAGCAAAGTTGACGAGACAAAGCTGGCTGTAAATGAGATGATCAAAAGCAATGGTGCAAATGCATCGCCGATGTTGGTTTATGTTTCCCGCATCAATGCGGAATGGATGGAACTTAATGAGAAATTGCTTTCCTACCAGGAGCAGCTGAAATTCAGCAATGGCGTTCAGGTTTTATCCGATTTTACCAAAGGGAAACTGATGCGTCCCAATCCTTTAAAATTTATTGTTTTTGGATTAGCCACCGGGGCTTTCTTAGGTTATGTATTGTCTTTGATCTTGTATGTATGGAGAAAAATAGCAAGCTCAAAGGATCTGTACCAGTAAATAAAATAGAATGCCTTTTCAAAAATGATGGATGCAGGACAGATTTATAAAATACCTTGACTCCGTTCTCTTCTGGACTTACCTGATTTTCCTTTTCAGCATTATTTTTTCATTAAGAGCCGTAAGCAGTATTGCAATAGGGATTTTTTTGGTTGCTGTACTCATTAGAAATAAACATTTCAAAAAAAACTTTTTCAATAAAGAAATCTTCTCTCTGTTCCTGGTAAGTTGCCTTTTTCTTTTTGTTTTACAATCGCTTTCATTATTGTACACCAATGATATTTCAGAAGGACTAAAACTTCTTCAGCGAAGCAGTGCACTGGTTTTTATTCCTTTTGCAGTTTCCTGCAGCAATCATTTTCTTACTATCAAAAAGCGAAAGCTTCTGATCTGGTATTTCTCAATATTTTTAAGCGTCGCTTCTTTGTATTGCCTGGGAATTGCTTGCGCAAACTACTGGGCAGGTGCACCGGTTTCCACTTTCTTTTATCATGATCTCGTAAAGCCCATTTCCCAACATGCCATACAATTTTCCATCCTGGTTTTTATCGCTCTTGTTTTTCTAATTGAATCGGACAAAAGCAGATTGTCAAAATATATCATCGTTTTCCTTTCGGCATTTTTAATTCTCCTTTCTTCAAAGCTGGTCATCTGCTTTTATGTTTGTTATCTCGTTTGGTTTTTCTTCTCCAAACATTTACTTAAATCCAATGCCTCCATTGCCGTATTGGTCTTTGTTGGCATGATCACAACCGTATTGGCAACATCCAATCCCGTAAGTCATCGTTTCAAAGAAATCTTTTCAGGAAATTCGCTTCTTTTTGAACAGAAAAAATTCCATCCGGGAATTTATTTCAATGGTGTTCAGTTCAGATTACTGCAATGGCGGTTTACTTATGAAATTCTTTCAGAACACCACGCATGGATTTTGGGTTTATCACCTGGAGATGCACAGGCAGCATTGGACAAAAAATATGTGGAAACCAATATGTACACCGGAGTGCCGGGCACAGATAAAAAAGGATTTCTTGGTTATCATACACACAACCAGTTTTTGCAATGCTTATTGGAAAGCGGCATTTTAGGATTATTGATCTTTCTCCTGATTTCCTGTTCCCTGATTAAAATGGCTGTAAGGAGTAGAAGCAAAGTGTTGAAGTGCTTCGTGCTGTTGATTTTGATCTACTGCTTTACCGATGCACCACTGGAAACACAATACGGATTAGTCATCTTCACATTCTTTCCGGTTTTTCTTTATGAGATGCAGGAAATAAAAAAAGAAATCAATATTCATCAGGCAAAAACAACCGGAGTATTGGCTTTGGACGAAGCATCAGTATTGAAATAGATAAATTCATGTGAGCCGGAAATACTTGACAGTAACATAAACCGTCAGATATTTTGAACCGTCAAAGAGCTTTTTCCCAACTCACGTTAAATAAACCACAGCTTGCAAGGCTCGCCGCTTTAACATACTTCAAAATGGTTGGATGCTAAAATTCAGGTTGACGATTGGCGATTCACAATTAAATTTGTCCATGCGCAGGATTTTTGAGATCGCCTCCAGTAGTTTCCGGATAGCCATGCAGGAGCTGTGGAAAAACAAGCTGCGTACTTTTCTTTCCCTGTTCGGTGTTACCATTGGCATTTTTTGCATCATTGGCGTTCTGGCTACGGTAAACAGCCTTAAGCTCAACATCCAATCCGAAATAAAATCATTAGGCACCAACACCATTTACATTGACAAATGGGATTATGGCGCCGGCGGCGGTCCCGATTATCCCTGGTGGAAATTTGTAAAGCGGCCTTCACCCAAATACAGTGAGCTGCAACAAATCAAACAAAGAACAACAACAGCGGCCAGTGTCGCTTTTGTAATCAATACTTCCGGCAATATTTCTTTCCGCGATAATATTCTTAACAACACCATTCTTTATGGCATCACAGAAGAATTTCCCAATATACAGCCGGTAGAAATTCAATATGGCCGTTTTATGACGGATGCTGAATTTGGATTGGGCAACAACTCCGCTGTGATTGGAAATGAAGTAGCTGAAAAATTATTCGGCGATGCTGAACGTGCTGTTGGAAAACAAGTGACCACAAAAGGAAAAACCGTCAATATTGTTGGTGTTATTAAAAAGCAGGGCAACACTATCATTGGCGGATGGCAGTTCGATAAAAGCCTGGTTGCCTCCTACCGTTTTGCACGAACGTTCATTGATGAAAGACGCGCCGATCCTTTGATCCTTGTAAAAGGTAAGGAAACGGTAAGCAGCAAAGCATTAAAAGATGAACTGGAAAGTGTGATGCGTTCCATACATAAATTAAGCCCAAGAGAAGACGATGATTTTGCATTGAACGACGTGAACGATTTCAGCGATGCACTTGAACAGGCTTTTGTAAGCATCAACCTGGGAGGATGGATCATCGGTATTCTTTCCTTTATTGTGGGAATTTTTGGTGTGGCTAATATTATGTTCGTTACCGTAAAAGAACGCACAACACAAATCGGATTAAAGAAAGCAATCGGCGCCAAAAGCGGAGTCATCCTAACTGAGTTTCTGTTGGAGTCTGCATTCCTTTGCATTATCGGCGGAGTCATTGGGCTACTCCTTGTTCTTGTTCTCACAAAAATTGCAACAGCCATTTTACATTTTCCTATTTTCCTTTCAGCACAAATCATTGCCATTGCCATCATTATCTGCATTATTGCAGGAGTGTTGGCAGGTATTATTCCGGCTATAAAAGCTGCTAAGATGGACCCTGTTCAGGCGATAAGAAGTTAAAACCCGCCGTCCCGGTGTGGAACTTAGGTCGGAGTTGCTTTTCTTTTTTGTTTATTCTTTAAAGCCTTTGGATTTTTTTTGTATTTAGCTGCATTACTACTGTCGTCTTCTGTTGTAGCCTGTGGCGCAAGAGGCACCATCACTCACTTGTACGTTCAGGAATTCTATTGAGCATTATGTAAGTTTCCTCACAAGATCAAACACTCACAAATAATCAGTT
>JAICTW010000367.1 GCA_025936195.1 Flavisolibacter sp. | reverse complement strand
GAAAAGGATAAGCAGGACAAGATTTACAAAGCCTATGTATGTGTTGATAAAAGCGGACTGGTGGCTAAGTACAGAAAGCTGCATCCTTTTATTAATCCGCACATCACTCCCGGTAATAGTTTTTGTGTGTTTGAAATGTTTGGATGGAAGTGCGGCATTTTAATTTGTTACGATAACAACATCATTGAAAATGTAAGGGCAACTAATTTGCTGGGAGCAGATATTGTCTTCATGCCGCATGTTACCATGTGCACGCCGTCCACAAGGCCGGGAGCAGGTTTTGTAGATCCGCAGCTTTGGGAGAACCGCGAAGCCGATCCTACTTCTTTGCGAATGGAATTTGATGGAATGAAAGGTCGTGACTGGTTGATGAAATGGTTACCGGCAAGAGCCTATGATAATGCCATGTATGTTGTCTTCTCTAATCCAATTGGTATGGATGATGACCAATTGAAGAACGGATGCTCCATGATCATAGATCCGTTTGGAGATGTTATTGCCGAGTGCAGAAAACTGGATAACGACATTGCCATTGCCACCATTACTCCCGAAAAGTTAACACAAGCCGGCGGTTATCGTTATAAAAACGCAAGGCGGCCTGAGTTGTACAGGGATATTATCGGAAAGCCGCATCATGCAGAACAAAAAGTGGCCTGGCTGGAGATGGATAAAGTGGAATTGAAATCTTTGCAGAATGAATGATGATCTTTCAGGAGAAAATCTAAAAAGTAATTGCAGCGGAGGTGTTGAGCTCGCAGAGAGAAAATAAAAAAATTCTCTGGGCTCTCTGTTTCTCTGCGTGACAAACAATTACAGGAATAAATCTTATTTCAACTAACAAAGAATTTATAAAAGTCGCCTTCATTCCTTTTCTTTAACTTAACCCCTGCTTATTGTTGACTGCTATGAAGGTGAGGCTTGTCTTTTTCTATTTATTTCTATTCGTACATATTGCTTATGCACAGGATGCCGGTCCTGTGCAATACATCGGTATAGAACGCGGTCTGTCAAACAACGCAGTGACCAGTATTTTTCAGGACCATGATGGTTTTATGTGGTTTGGCACCTATGACGGATTGAACCGCTACGATGGATATACGTTTAAAGTTTTCCGCAACATCATTGGTGATACTAGTTCATTGGGCGATAATCACGTAAGCACTATTGAAGGAGATGCCGATCATAATTTATGGATCGGCTGCGAAAAAGGCGTTTACGTATATAACTCTCTCCAATCAAAATTTACCAATCCGCGTTTCAAGCCATGGGACCAAAATTCGCTGCAACTTATAAAGGACAATGTTCCGGTGATCCGATGTATCAATAATGGAGCAAACGTATTGCTGGGCGTATCTAATAAAGGCCTGATTGTTTTTGAGAAGAATAATCTGACCGGTGTTCAAATTCCTTTGCAGGGCATCAGTGATGCAGGAAATTATTCGGTAACATCAATGGCTTATGACCGCTTCAAAAAACAAACATGGGTGCTTGTTCAAAATGTAGGGCTTTGCCTGTATGATGTAACAAAGAAAATCTTGCAAATTATCAATGCTTCTGTAAAAGGATCGGATTGTTTGAAAGTAGATAGTAAAGGAAATCTTTGGATGGGAAATGAAAACGGTTTGTTCCTGTATGATTTTAAAACAAACAATTTTTCTGCAAACAAATTACCGGCAAAGTACAAGGTGATCCAGTTGTTTGAAGACAAGCAAAACACATTGTGGATTGCTTCCGATGGTGGTGGTGTGTGGTCCATGTCTTTGAATTCATTGCAACCGAAGCCTTATGTGTCTTCCGATGGAACGTCGCTGATCAATAGCAATGCCGTGTATTCAATTTATGAAGACAGTGAAGGAAGAAAATGGATCGGTACTTTGCGCGGAGGCATTAATTTAATTCAGCCACACACCAGTTCTTTTAAACATATTACTTATAACGTTGCAGGGCAGAATAACATTAATAATTTCATCCTTTCTTTTTGTGAAGACGAAAAGAATAATATTTGGATTGGAACCGATGGTGCAGGGCTGCGTTATTGGGACCGCAAGAAAAACAGTTCCATTCAATACACGCACAATCCTTCAAACAAAAACTCTATCAGCAGCAATTTTGTTACCGGCATTTTCAGGGATTCTCAAAACGATCTTTGGATCTCCACATGGTTTGGAGGTATTAACCGTTTTAAAAAAAGTACAAACAGTTTTGAACACTTCACTTGTTTCAATCCCAAAACTGCATCGGAAGAAAATAATGCCTGGTTGGTTTATGAAGATGCACAGAAGCGGTTATGGGCCGGCACTACCAACAATGGAACTCTATATTTATTTAATCGTGCTGCCAACCAATTTGAACTTTTTGATGATAGGATTGTCAATCTTCAATGCCTTGCAGAAGACAGAGAAAATAATTTTTGGGGCGGCAACTACACTTCACTGATACGAATTGATCGCATTCACAAAAAACACATAACCTATAAGATCGGTTACACGGTTCGTTGTTTGCATGAAGATGTTAATAAAAATTTTTGGGTAGGTACTGATGGAGGAGGTTTGCTTTTATTTAATCGCAGTAATGGCAGGTATCAACGGTTCACCACTGCTGATGGACTTCCCAGCAATACTATTTTGCGAATGTTGGAAGATGATAAAGGCAATGTATGGTTAAGCACTTACAATGGCTTATGCAAGTTCAATACGGCAACAAAAACCTGCAGGAATTTTTCTCAATCCGATGGACTGCAAAGCAATCAATTCAGTTTCAATGCAGCGTTGGCCTTGCAATCAGGTGAATTTGTTTTCGGAGGCATTGAAGGCTTTAATATTTTTTATCCTGACAGCGTGTATGATAAAAAAGAAACACCGGAAGTTTTCCTCACCGGATTGAAAATAAACAATACACCTGTTGAAGAAAACGACAGTTACGTATCAAAAAGAGATCTTGAAAAAATAAAACAGATCACACTGCCTTATGATCAGGCCATTCTTTCCCTGGATTTTGTTGCGCTGGAATATTCCGGTGCAGATAAATTAAAATATGCTTATTTACTGGAAGGATGGGATAAGAACTGGAACTATGTCAATAATGTTCGCACGGCCAATTATTCGAGACTGCAGGAAGGGACCTATGTTTTTAAAATAAAAGTTACCAACTCCGATGGTGTTTGGAGTGGTGAAACACAATTGCTGAAGATAATTGTTTTGCCTCCCTGGTATCGCACCTGGTGGGCTTATTTATTGTACGCACTCGTTTTGTTTACCGGAGTGTACCTGTACATTTTTTACAACAAGCGTCAGGAGCGGTTGAAGTACGAAATCAAGCTGGCGCATCTTGAAAAAGAAAAAGAAAAAGAATTGACCGGGAAGAAAATTTCTTTCTTCACACATATCTCACATGAGTTCAGAACACCACTTACACTTATCATTAATCCTTTGAAGGACCTGGTTTCGGCCTGTAAAAATGAGCAGGAAAAGAAGGAGATCTTTATGATTTACCGGAATGCCCGCAGGCTGTTAAGTTTAGTGGATCAGTTATTGTTGTTCCGCAAAGTGGAGTCAATAGACCAGCAACTGCGCATTGAAAAATTTGATGTGGCTGAAGCCTGTCACGAAGTCTATCTCAGTTTTTCGCATCATGCCATTTCGAAAAATATTGATTTCAGCTTCGAGAAAAGCAGTCCGGAAATTTTTATTTATGGCGATAAGGAAAAGATTGAGATCATCCTTTTTAATTTAGTGTCCAATGCATTCAAATACACGAATGCAGGCGGAAAGATTGTATTGTCCATTGCAGAAGATGTGAACAATATTGACATTGCTGTAAAAGATAGCGGCAGTGGGATTTCAGAGGAAATCGGGAATAAATTATTCGAATCTTTTTACCAGGCCAATACAGATAAAGCTTCACAAACCGGTTTTGGGATCGGGCTGTATGTTTCTCAAAAGCTGGCAGCAGCTCATGGCGGCAACATCAGCTATACAAGCCAGGAAAATGCGGGAGCCGAATTTCATCTTAGTTTGAAAAAAAACAAAGAGCATTTTGCAACACAGTTCATCAGCGAAGACTATAAAACGGACAAGACACCTACCATTCTGCACGAGCTGGTTGAGGAACCGGTAGCGGATGCGGTGATGGCAGATGAAGATCCTGTGCGGGAAAACAAATCAAGTGTCATTGACAGGCTTACTTCCGAT
>JAICTW010000477.1 GCA_025936195.1 Flavisolibacter sp. | reverse complement strand
TGTGTGATCGTTCCTACAGTAGTCGTTTGTTTGAATTTACTTCCTTGCCGGCTGTACAACAACTCAGGTTGAAGAGCAAATCCTCCTGCGCCTAAAGGAGCGTTCATAAAAATTCCGCCGTTTGCCGATGTTTTCCAATTCATGTCGGGCTCTGTTCCTGCAGGATAATCGTGTGCTCTTAACTGTGCAAGATTAACGCCTGCTTTTATGCCGAATGTTGGAGAGAACGTTGAAGCCTTTTGCGCACTTACTGCCAGGCCTGTACTTAATACAATTGCGATGAAGCTGATCTTTTTCATAAGTTAAAAATTTTGCAGCCTTATCAAACAAAAAGGAGGCCGCATTGCAATAACCTAAAAGAAATTTTTCACAGCTTTGCTCCGACAGGTTTGTAACTACTTCAACATATAGAACAATCCTAACTGAAATACATTATTGCGCAGAACATTAGGACCTGCATTATTGATATTGCTGATGCCGAAATTATAGCGGCCATCAACGCCCAGTCCTGAATACGATACATAACCCAAACCTGCACTCCAGGAGAAGTCAACCGATTTAAAATCCTGTGTAGTGAATGTCTGTGTTTCCACATTTCTCACTTTATCTTTTACACCTGCTAAGAAGCCAACCTGCGGACCAGTTTGCAAACGAAATCCATTACCGAACATGTACTGCAATTGTAATGGAATATTGATGTAATTCAGGGATAGTTGATGCTCACCATTACTGACTGTGTATTTTGCTCCCTGACTTGAGTAAACTACTTCGGGCTGAAGTGCCAACACAGGATTCAAATGAATGTGCGCAAGCAGGCCCGCATTCAATCCTATTTTGGAACCCATTTCACTACCGCTGCTGTTGCTGACGTTGGCAACGTTTAAACCCGCTTTTAAACCTATAGTGGTATTTTGGGCAAACAGAATTGAGCCAAACAATAGGGCACAAAAAAACAAGCTGATCTTTTTCATAGTTCATTTTTTCAACCATAGAACAAAAAAAAGGCCGCAATTTTCATTGCGACCTTCACCGATTGATTAAGTTAAACAGATCGTTTATTTTTTGATCCTTCCGCCACCAATAACAGCACCTATCTTGATACCCATATAGCTGTTTTTGGATTTGCCGGTAAATTCATTTCCTTGTGAATCTACACCAATCACATTGGTAGTTGGAACAATGTTGTATTCCAAACCTACACGGAAGTGACTGATCTCAACACCAGCTCTAACCATTTCACCAAACTTGGAACCTACTCCGGCAGATCCTGAAGAATTGCTGGCTGAAGCGCTGGCCAAAGAATAGATACCGAGACCAATACCACCGAAAGGACGAACTACGTTTGATGTGAAATAGTAATCGCCTGTAGCCAGGTAAGAACCTGCAGCTTTTACATCCACTTCGGCAACTTCTCCGGAAGCATCTGCTACACCGCGGGCCATGATGGCTCCTTCAAAACGCAAACCAACAGATAAGTTGGGGATGACTGCGTACTTAGGTTCGCCGGCGAACAAAATTCCGCCCTTGGCGCCGTCTCCACCGGGGATTGCATAACCTAAACTAAGATCAAACTTGAAAGGCTTGAAATGATTTTGCGCATTTGTAATAGCTACAGTAGCTAACAATAGGATACTGAATGTAATCTTCTTCATAGTATTTGTTTTGATTTTGCGTACAAAATAGAAGTCCGTTTTGTAATTACAAATCATTCCTAAAACAAAAAATAAATATTGAGTAGAAACCTGCAGTGTGTTTAGGCAAACTACTTCGGGGTTTTACGATTACTGCATTTCAATTTTCAAGTGTTGGTACGTTCGAGGGAAATTTCAATTGCCATTGGATGCAAGTTCATATTCCTGGTTCTAAGAAATAAGCGGAATTAAAGCCAACAAAAAAGGTGTTCGACGTGAACACCTTTTTTATTTTGCTAAGCCTATCAAATGCCTTCACTCTCCCCTCTCAAAAAAGGGTAATGGTAATCGGTTGCCGGAACGAATGTCTCTTTAATAACCCTTGCACTGAGCCAGCGGTATAAATTTAATTGCGAACCTGCTTTATCATTGGTGCCACTTGCTCTTGCTCCACCAAAGGGTTGCTGTCCCACCACGGCACCCGTCGGTTTATCGTTAATGTAAAAATTACCGGCAGCATTGCGGAGTTTATCCGTTGCCAGTTCAATAGCATAACGGTCTTGCGCAATAATGGAACCTGTTAATGCATAAGGAGAGGTTGTATCCACTAAGTCCAGCGTTTCTTCAAATTTGTTCTCATCATAAATATGAATGGTAAGAACAGGCCCGAAAATTTCCTCACACATCGAAACGTATTTTGGATCGAGTGCTTCAATGATGGTGGGATGGATAAAGTATCCCTTTGTTTTATCGTAAGTACCACCAACTAAGACCTTTGCATCCGGATTATTTTTTGCATTGTCAATGTATCTGGCAATGCGGTCGAAACTTTTTTCATCAATTACAGCGTTGATGAAGTTTCCGAAATCGTCAACCGTTCCTATTTTAAATGATTTCACTCCTTCAACCAATAACTGTTTTACTTCACTTGCAAGATTGGAAGGGATATAAGCTCTTGATGCAGCCGAACATTTTTGTCCCTGGTATTCAAACGCACCACGAAGCAAAGCAGTGGACAACACTTTTGCATCTGCAGATTTGTGTGCAAGTACAAAATCTTTTCCGCCTGTTTCACCAACAATTCTCGGATAGGATTTATAATTGGCAACATTCTCTCCTATGGTCTTCCACATTTGGTTGAACACACCTGTGGAACCAGTGAAATGCACGCCTGCAAAATATTTATGGTTAAAACAAACCTTTCCGGTTATAGGTCCGCTTACATAAATTAAATTGATCACACCATCAGGCAATCCAGCTTCTTTCAACACACGCATGAACATTTGCGCTGAATAAATTTGGGTGTGCGCCGGTTTCCAAATAACCACATTGCCGCACATGGCAGGCGATGTAGGAAGATTACCACCGATAGCCGTGAAGTTAAAAGGAGTCACTGCTAAAACAAATCCTTCCAGCGGACGGTATTCTGCACGGTTATGCATTCCCGGTGCACTGATCGGTTGTTGTTTGTAAATCTCACTTAAATAATGAACATTAAAACGAAGGAAGTCTATCAGTTCGCAGGCGCTGTCAATTTCCGCCTGATAAACATTTTTGCTTTGGCCCAGCATGGTGGTGCCATTCATCAGATAACGATACCTGGTTGAAATGAGATCAGCGGCTTTTAAAAAAATGGCTGCACGGTTTTCCCAACTCATATTCGCCCATTGCTCACGCACTGCTAATGCAGCTTCAATGGCTTTGTGCACATGGGTTTCATCGCCTTCGTAAAAATAGCC
>JAICTW010000474.1 GCA_025936195.1 Flavisolibacter sp. | reverse complement strand
CGAAACTCGTGGCTGACATTGGAAAAGAAAAGTGTTTTGGCTTTATCAATTTCGGCAAGAGCTTCTGCTCTTTTCTTCTCTTCTTCGTAACCAATAACATTGTTTATTTCCAGTGCAATTTGATCGGCCATTAATTTGGTGAACTGGCGGAAGCTTTCATCATAAATGCGATGAGGATTCAGTGCGGCAGATAAAATAGCATGTGGAAATTTACCCGCTGCATTTACAATAGGAATATGAACAAAATGCGTCGCTTCTTTTTGCCATGCGCCATTGGGAAGGTTTTTTCTCCGGCCGCGGTTTTCAGAAAGAACAATGTTGCCGGTTTTGAAAGCCCTGTAAAAATTCAGCATTCCTTCTGCCGGGTTAAGCAAATCAATATGGCCGGGAAAAACAATCTGCTTTTCATCAATACCGGAATAAGTAGCAGGTTGCGCAGCGCTGCCTTCGGCATTGATCTTATAAATCATAGCAAAAGGAAAATCATAATTGTTTTTCTCCAGCACTTTTGCAGCAGCTTCATAAACTTTATCAACGGTTTTATAAGAAGTTTCCAGATTACTCAGCTCACGTAAGGTTTGCGATTGTCTTTCATTCAAAACGGTTTGCGTGGTTTCTGTTACGGCACAATACACACCACCAATGCCGCCATTCTCTACATAAATAGGACTGTAGGAAAAAGTAAAATAACATTCTTCCACATAACCATTTCTATCCAAAAGCAATAACTGGTTTTCCGACCAGGTGGAAATGCCTTGTTCATAAACGCCGTTCAACATTGGTCCAATGATATCCCATATTTCAGGCCATACCAGTTTCCCTTTTTCTCCCATGGAAGCAGGATGTTTTTTTCCAAGAATGGGACGATAAGCATCGTTATAGATCATTGCCAGTTCAGGGCCCCACCAAATTAAAATAGGAAAGCGGGAATTAAGACAAGTGCTGACAGTAGTGCGTAAACTTTGGGGCCATGTATCGGGAGTGCCCAGGGGTGTTCCTGACCAGTCTTTGGAGCGGATGAGTTCACCCATTTCTCCACCACCTGATAAAAATTCAGGCAATACAGCATCCGGTCTGGAAACAGTTTGTAAATTCATGATTAAGGGGAATTGACTATTCAAATTACATAATTTTAGAGAAGTAGATAAATACTCTAATTTCACCGCTTTATTAACAAGCTGTTCATGACCAAAACGACAAGGACCATACTGCTGGCAGACGATGATATGGATGATCTGGAATTATTGGAAGAATGTTTTTTGCAGATTGATCCTTCATTAAAAATCTTTAAAATTCTTTCCGGCAAAAAAGCAGTAGAAGCTTTAGTAAAAGCTGATGAAGAAAGTTTTCCCGACCTGATTGTTTTGGATTATAACATGCCCGATCTTACAGGTGCAGAAGTGCTTGACGCCATTTACAATGACGAACGATACCGGAATATTCCAAGATTGATTTGGAGCACTTCGGATTCCTCCATGTACGAACAAATTTGCAGGGATAAAGGAGCTACGCATTATTTTAAAAAGCCACACAGCGTAGATGAAGTACAATCGCTGGCGAAAAAGATACTCGGCTTTTTATAAGAAGATTGGATGTTTGCCGGCTTAATTAAATTCGAAAACAAAAATTAAAAATTTCAACCTGCAGTAAACTCTTTTGAATTTTTAATGACTTTTGATCTGTTGAAAACATAAGTCAAACTTCTCTAAGAAAACTATTGGATAAAAATTTATTGAAATGAAAAAGTTCCTTCTGATACATTTGTTTGCACTTGCGCTGATCTTTTTTTCTTCGTACAAAAGCATGGCCCAAAATCCGCCGAACTGGACAGATAAGCAATTGATAGAACCATCGGAACTGGCCAAGACTTTGAATACAAAAGAACATATCCCGGTGATCATTAGTGTGGGCCCGGGAGCTGTTATTCCCAATTCGATTAATGTAGGAATGGCCAGTACGCCGGAAGGGATGGAAAAATTAAAAATTCAATTGAAGAATGTTGATAAAGACAGCGAAGTGGTCATCTATTGCGGCTGCTGCCCGTTTGAACATTGTCCCAATGTTCGTCCTGCCATAAATATTTTAAAAGAAATGAAGTTCACCAATTATTTTCTGCTTGATCTTCCGCACAACATTAAAAAAGACTGGATAGACCAGGGATATCCTGTAGTTAAAGAATAACTTCTGCTGCTGTTGATCTTCAATGATGCGGAAATAAAAAAGCCCTGATGATCAGGGCTCCATGTAAATCTCACAAAGGCAAATATGATTAATATCTGTTTTTGCTGTATCCGCCACCATTATTATAACCGCCGCCATTGCCGCGGAAACCACCGCCACTGCGTGCAGGTTTTTCTTCTTTAGGCTTTGCTTCCATCACACGGATGTTGCGGCCTTCAACAGTTGCCTGATCTAATTCGGCAATTGCTTTTTTAGCAGCTTCATCGTCGCTCATTTCAACAAAACCAAATCCACGGCTTTTACCTGTGAATTTATCGGTGATCACTTTAGCAGAAGTCACTTCACCGTACTCTGCAAAAAAATCCTTTAAGTCTTCATCCTGTACGTTGAAGCTCAAGTTGGAAACGTAAATGTTCATACTTTCTTTTTAATTTTTAAATGATCTGAGACGAGGCAAGAAAGTAAAGGGTCTAACTAACAGCAGAAATAGTAGCAGATTAATTGTACACTTAACCAAATGCGATGCTCAAAATAACGGTGCGAAGATAAGTGAATGGATGTATATAATTATGGCTGAGAAAAAAAGTAATTGTTAAAGCCCCCTGTCCCCCGGTGGGGAAACTTAGGTGGGAGATGCTTTTCTTATTTCAATCTTTCTTAAAGCAGTTCGCTTGTTTATAGGAATGTCTTCAGTTTTGTTTTAAACAGTTTTCAAAACAAATTGAATGATTGTGTAGCCGCCATTTGCATGGCTACTTTCATCTTTGCTTGTAAGCCTATGGTGCGTCATGCGCCATCACTCACTTGTATTACAACAATTCTATTGAACATTGTGGATGTGCCTTCACTCAAATTGGAAACCTTTTATTCGAAGAGTTTTGAACCACAATAGACACCTTCTATTCTTCACCTCAAACCTTCCCCTTATTTCCTCCCCATCTGCTTTAAAAAGTGCACATGCGACACCAACGCGTTGCTCATCTTGGGATATTCAATGTAAGGAACATTAAACTCGGCACAGGCTTGTTTAATAATGTTCCTGATCTTGGAATAATGTACGTGAGAGATCTTGGGGAACAAATGATGTTCGATCTGGAAATTCAATCCGCCAACCATCCAACTGATGAATTTATTTTTAGGAGCAAAATTGGCTGTTGTCTTTAATTGATGAATAGCCCATTCGTCTTCTAACTT
>JAICTW010000060.1 GCA_025936195.1 Flavisolibacter sp. | reverse complement strand
TCAGCGAAGAACAATTACTTCAATCTGATGAGGAAAATACAATCAACGAACTGCAGGTAACAGATGGTACTACATCAGTTCAGGCCAATGATCATTTTCTGAAAGCCATTCAAACAGCTGTGCTCAATAAATTAAGCATTGTTCCTGTTGTTGAAGAAAAGCAATTAGTGGGCATTGTTACCTACAATGATCTGCTGCGCAATGCTTCTGAGTTTATGAGTTTAAATGATCCAGGAGGCTTAATTGTATTGGAACTGGAAAGCCAAAATTATTCTTTTACAGAGATCAACCGCATTGTAGAATCAAATGATGCCCAAATTACCCAACTCAATACTCTTACTGATCCTGAAACGGGTATTATGCAGGTAACCATTCGCATAAATAAGTTAGAGATCTCCGATATCATCAGCACCTTTCAACGATACGAATACAATGTCAAATATTATTTTGGTGAAGAGTTATATGAAAATGAACTCCGCACCAACTACGACAACCTCATGAATTATCTGAAGATTTGATTAAGGAGCAGCCCGCCTGAAATATTCTCTCTTTTTTGATCGGGTATTATATTTTGTATAATAAAGCCGATATTGATGCCTGATGAGATTTGCGATTACATATTTTATCCTTTGCCTGGGCTTTCTGCTATTGAGTTGCAATGCAATGTCTCAAATGAATATGAGCGATAACCTGATCATGTATTCTACCAACGGAATATCTGATCTTGGAGATACCAACCGGTTGTTTGTTATTCACGACATCAATATTTCGGGCAACGAAAAAACAAAGCCCGAAATTATTTTTCGTGAGCTCCCTTTTAAAATGGATGAAGAATATCCTATTGGTGCGTTTGTTCAACAATTGAAAAAAGCAAAAAAGCAATTGATGAATACCGGGCTTTTCAGGGAGGTTGTTGTTTCTCTGGACAAAGAGGATGATTCCAGCGTAGCAGTGAACGTAGAAGTGCTGGAGAAATGGTACATCTGGCCAAGAGCTTTCCTGAAACCTGTAGATAAAAGTTTTGGTGAATGGTGGAGCGAAAAGGAAAGGAATACCGATCGTATTAATTACGGGATCAGTCTTGCGCATAACAACATCACCGGACGCAATGATAAGTTGCGGATCAATCTGATGAATGGATATACACGACAGATATCCCTTCAATATTATGGCTTGTGGTTGGACAAAGATTTAAAATGGTCCACCAATGCAGGATTTAGTCTTGGGCAAAACAGGGAAGTAAATTACATGACCTTAGAGAACAGGCAGGTGCCCGTAAAAGGCAAGAATGATTTTTTGCATTCTTATGTGGGCGGATTTCTGCAACTTAATTACCGGCCTGCTATTAAAACCATACATACGTTTGGTATTGGTTACACGTATGAAAGCATTGCCGATACTGTATTCAAATTAAATCCTTCTTTTTCTTCCGATGCCAACATTATTCAGTATCCCGAAATATTCTACAAGCTTTCTTATTTTAATGTTGATTACATTCCTTATCCCACCAAAGGATTTTTGGGAGAAGCCTCTCTGAAGAAAAAAGGTTTCGGTCTTAGCAGTTCTGTTAATCTTTGGGAGCTTACTGCAAAAGCATCACAAACATGGCCCCTCAGCAGCAAATCCTTTTTTAATTTAAAAGGTGTGGGCATGATCAAGCTTCCGTTCTCTCAACCTTATACTGGCAAACAATTCATTGGTTACGAAGGAAAATATCTGCAGGGTTACGAGTACTATGTAATAGACGGAGTGGCCGGTGGTTATACTAAAGCAAGTTTCTCGAGATTGATTTTTAATACGCATATCAGTATTCCATCGAAGCGATTCAAATGCCTGAATAATATTCCTGTAAAGCTGTACGCAAAAACGTTTGTAGATGCGGGCTACATCTATAATACCAGTGCCGGCGAAAATAAATTAACCAACACCTTTCTGTATTCTGGTGGTATTGGTTTGGACCTTGTTACCTTCAATGATTTCGTTTTTAAAGTTGAATGGAGCTTTAACCGTTTAGGAGAGAATGGGCTATATTTACATGAACGCAATGACTTCTAATTGTCCACGGTTCAAAGTTCATGGGTTCTTATGTTGATTTGACCCGTAAACTTTTGAACTTGTAAACTTGTGAACCATTTTTCCAAATGAAGGTAGCCATTTACAGCAGGGTAATGGAATCAACTCAGCAACAAGATGTTCAGTTGTTTTTTAATGAACTGGATAAAGAAGAAATTATTCCTGTAGTCTTTGAACCCTTTCTGCAAACCATCAAACCCAATATTTCTCTTCCCTCTTCTACAGAAACCTTTTCAAACCATACCGATCTAACAGAAGAAATTGATTTTGTGATCAGCCTTGGTGGTGATGGAACTTTGCTGGACACAGTAACCCTTGTCAAAAACAAAAAGATTCCTGTCGTAGGTATCAATTTCGGAAGGCTTGGTTTTTTAGCAGGTATCGGCCGCGATGAAATGGTAACAGCCGTTCAGGCACTGGCACGACGTTCCTATATAATTGACAGAAGGACCCTGATCCACTTAGATTCGAATATTCCTTTGTTCAACGATGTTCCTTATGCACTGAATGAATTTGCCATTCATAAAAGAGATACGGACCCAATGATCAAGATCCATACTTATTTCAATGGTGAATTATTAAACACTTATTGGGCCGACGGATTGATCCTGGCAACGCCTACCGGTTCCACAGGTTATTCGCTCAGTTGCAATGGGCCCGTGGTTTTCCCGGAGTCCTCCAGCTTTGTGATCACACCCATTGCTCCGCACAATCTGAATGTCCGCTCTATTATTATTCCCGACAGTACCATTGTTTCTTTCGAAATCGAAAGTCGCTCCGATAACATTATTTGTGCCCTGGATTCAAGGCGTGAAATTGTGGACAAGAACGTTTTGCTTGCCATAAGACGGGAAAATTTTATGATGAACCTCGTCAGACTCAACGAAAACAATTTTCTTCAAACACTGCGCAATAAACTTTCCTGGGGATTGGATAAGAGGAATTAGAGTTTACATTTACCAGCAATTATGGTCTGCTGACTGTAAACTGGCAACCGTAAACTGTAAACTCCCAGCTCTCAATAAATTCTTGCCTTTAATAACAAATGGTGCTATTTTGCGTTAAGGAATTTACAGCTAATCTTATTGGACATTTATGAGACACTTATTGATAACCCTAATTATCTGCTTACCCTTTTCATTGCTTGCACAAAATTCAATTGTGCAGGAAGGCGAATTTGGTGTGGGCCTTGGTGCCGGACATTATTTCGGTGATTTGAATACAAGGGCAAAACTGAATCGTCCCAAGTTAGCTGCCGGACTTTTCTTCCGTAAAAATTTTGGGAATTATATTGCTCTACGCATATCTGGAAATTTTGTACAGCTTGGATATTCCGATGTTTATAACACGCATAACGAATACATGCACCGCAGAAACCTGAGCTTTAATACCAAGGTTTGGGAATTAGGCTTACAAGGCGATTTTAATTTTTACCGCTTTATGCCGGGTGATCCTGATTTCAGCTTCACACCCTATGTAACCTTTGGTGTCAGTGCTTTTAATTACGATCCTTATGCTTACCTGAACGGGCAGAAATTTTTTTTGCGCCAATTAGGTACGGAAGGCCAGGGGAGTTCAGCCTATCCCGATCGTAAGCCTTACAGCTCCATGGCCATGGCCATTCCATTTGGAGTTGGTGTTAAGTATGCTTTTAATGACAGGATCAATATTGGATTTGAAATTGTTCATCGTTTTACCAATACCGATTATCTGGACGATGTAAGTAAGACCTATGTTGAGCCGGGTGTTTTCCCTCCCAATCCCGATGGAACGCCAAGTCCGGCTTTATTGTTGTCCGACAGATCATACGAAACAGGGACGCCTATTGGTATTAAGGGAAGACAAAGAGGGAACAGCCAGAACAAAGACCAGTTTGCAACAGCTATGTTTTACGTTAGCTTCAACTTGCAATCGTATAAATGCCCTACGGTAAATTGAGATTGTGAAAGAATAAACTACCGCAAAGCACAGAGGAGTCTGTGCTTTTTTTGTGGTTTCCTGTTTTTTTAAGACTGCGTTGAATCGCTGATTAATTTTGCTCACGAAATTGCCAACAAAACGATGATCTGATAAATGCCGGAACTTTTACAACAAATAGATAAACAAAGATTACCCAGGCACATTGCCATTATTATGGACGGCAATGGGAGATGGGCCAAAGAACAGGGGCAGGACCGCTTGTTCGGACATTATCACGGAGTAGAAAGTGTCCGCGATATTGTAGAAGGCTGTGCCGAATTGGGAATTGAATACCTCACCCTTTATGCATTCTCCACTGAAAATTGGGACCGTCCTCAATATGAAGTAGTAGGCCTGATGGAGCTTTTGGTTACCACTATCCGTAACGAGGTTGAAAGTCTTAACAAGAATAACATTCGCCTTCACGTCATTGGCGATCTGGCTATGCTTCCCGATTATGCAAGAAAAGAATTAAAGGAAGCCCTTGAGATTACAAGGATCAATACAGGCCTTAATCTTATAATGGCGCTTAGCTATAGTGGAAGATGGGAATTGCTGAATGCCGTTAAAAATATTGCATGGCAAGTGAAGAACGGCAGCCTTAAAGTTGAAGAGATCAATCAGGACACATTGCAACAATACCTCTGTACAAGTGATTTTCCCGATCCTGAACTGATGATCCGTACCAGCGGCGAATACCGTATCAGCAATTTTTTATTGTACCAACTGGCTTACGCCGAGCTTTATTTTACCAATGTCCGCTGGCCCGATTTCAGAAAACAGAACCTGTATGAGGCCATTATTGATTATCAAAGCAGGGAACGAAGGTTTGGTAAAACAGGTGAACAGATAGCTTCTGCATGATTCTTTTTAAGGATGTAATAGTTTAGCCTTACCAGGGGAAGAAGCTATTTGCAACTCTTTAACCAGGTTTCCCTTCTTTTTCTATTATTTTTACGAGCCATACTTGTCTTATGAAATATATAGCCACCGCCCTTTTTTCACTGGTAAGCCTGTTTTGTTTTTCTCAAAACGGATATGAGATAAAGGTTACGCTGAAGCCTTTTAAAAATCAATACATCTATCTTGGTCATTATTATGGAAAACAATTGCCCATCATTGATTCGGCAAAGCTCAATGATAAAAGCGAAGCGGTTTTCAAAGGCGATAAAAAATTGGGCGGCGGTATTTACCTCATTGGCTACCCTGATCGGGCCCATAATTTTGAATTCTTAATTGACAAGAACCAAAAATTTTCCCTTACTGCCGATACGGCAAAAATTCAGGCCCTCGGTTTTCAAAACTCCCCTGAGAATGTGGAGTTCAAAACCTACCAGCAATACATGATGAAGAACGGTTCGGTGCTCGATTCTTTATTTAAACAAAGAGGAAAAGGAAGTGCAGCCGATTCTATAAAGATCAACGGTCAAATTGAAGTTCTCAACAAAAAGATACAGAAATACAGAAGTGATATTATTGCCAAAGACGGTAACGGTTTGCTGGCTACTTTGCTGAAGGCAATGAAAGAACCCGATGTTCCGCAAAACGATCCGGCTGCAAAAAAAGATTCACTCTTTGCTTATCATTATTACAAACAGCATTATTGGGATGGCGTTAATTTTTATGACGACCGTTTGATCCGCACGCCTTTCTTCGAAAGCCGCATTGACAAATACATGGAGCAATTGGTATATCCTTCTGCCGATTCGGTGATAAAAGAATTGGATTACATGTTGGGCTATGCCAGCATCAATGATGAAATGCAAAAATTTTTGCTGCTCAAATTTGTCAACCGTTATCTCAACCAGAAATACATGTGGGAGGATAAAGTGTTTGTTCATTTGTTCGAAAATTATTTCTCCCAAAAAAAATATCCCTGGCTTACGGATGCCGGAATGAAAACAATCAGCAACCGTGCATATAGTTTAATGTCCAACATTCTCGGCACTGAAGCTTCCGATATTGAATTGCCTGATACGGCAGGAAAAACAACAAAACTCTATTCACTGCAGGCGCCTTATACATTGGTGGTGATTTGGGATCCTACCTGCAGTCATTGTAAAGAAATTGTTCCCAAGCTGGACAGCGCTTATCAGGCGAGATGGAAGGATCTGGGGCTGAAATTTTTTGGAATGGCCAGAGAGACCGATGGGAAAAAACTGGACTGGCTGAATTTTATTCATGAACATCATTTGAATGGCTGGACGCATGTTTATTATTCTAAAGAAGCTGACCAGGCAAGGACCAGCGCCGGTATTCCCAGCTATTCACAATTGTACGATGTGCAAAGTTTTCCTACTTTGTATCTGCTTGACAAGGACAAGCGCATTATTGCAAAAAAGCTGACGCTGGAACAGATTGATGAAATTCTAAGCTACCGGCAGAACAATAAATCGCTATGAAACCGGAATTGAAGAAATTTCCATGCTTTACTGAATGAAATTTTTATCATCGAGGTTCGATCCGGCTGAAAACAATAAAAAATATCGGATGAAACAACTGATCACTGCCTTTTGTGTGCTGATCTCTTTCTCTTTATCAGCACAAACCATTTTCCATTATGGAAATGATTCGGTTTCGGTAAAAGAGTTTTTAAGAGCCTACAACAAGAACAAAACCAACACAAGAAGCGAAAAAGCATTCAGGGATTATCTCAACCTCTACATTGCATCAAGGCTAAAAATAAAAGAAGCCAAAGAAAGAGGTTACGATACCCTGCCACAGATGGTCTCTGATCTGGAAAATCTTCGTCAGCAGATATTGCCTAATTACCTGAATGATAAAGAAGCTGTAAACAAATTAGTGGACGAAGCCGTCACACGTTCGCAAAAGGATATTCACCTGGCGCACATTTTCATCAGCTTTCAACAAAACGGAATTGTTGATTCTGTTGCTGCCTTGAAAAAATTAGCAGAAGTCCAGCAGCAATTAAAAAAGGGCGCCAGTTTTTCAGAAGTGGCTAAACAATACTCCGACGATCCTTCCGCCAAAGAAAACGGCGGCGATCTTAATTGGATCACAGTATTTACTTTACCTTACGAGTTAGAGAACCTTGCTTATTTTACTGCGGTTGGAAAGACTTCTTCCGTTCACCGCTCGAAAGCAGGCTATCATATTTTTAAAAACCTCGGAGAAAGAAAAGATCCCGGAAAGATAAAAGCTGCACAAATCCTTATTGCATTTCCGCCCAATGCAGATGCTTCAGTAAAAGCAGCAGATAAAAAACTGGCCGATTCTATTTACAACCGCTTGCTGAAAGGAGATGATTTTGCAACACTGGCTGCTAAGTTCAGCAATGACGTTGTTTCTGCAGCAGCTAATGGGCAAATGCAGGATATTGGAGTAGGCGAGTACGGTCCTGTTTTTGAAAATGTGGTGTACACACTTCCTAAGAATGGCGCTATCAGCAAGCCCTTTTTAACATCACATGGTTATCATATTGTAAAGCTGATTGGCAAGGTGCCGCCACTTAGCAAAAGCGATTCAAAAGCAATGGAGATCCTGCACAGTAAAGTAGAGCAAAGCGATCGCATTAACACAACAAAGGTTTTGCTGGCAAATAAAATTTTGAAAGATGCCGGTTTTAAAAGAGCGACTTTCACCGATGCTGAACTCTGGGCTTTGTCTGACAGCCTTTTAAATTACAGAGCAACAGGAGTGCCTGTTCATCTTACCAGTACTTCTTCTTTATTTCAAGTGGGCAATAAAGACTTTTCGGTTTCTAACTGGATCAACTATGCACAAACATTCCGTTATAAATCGGACGGCAGCGGGATGAAATCGTATCCGCAATTGTGGAATGAATTTGTTCAGGCAATGGCACTTGATTATTATCAAACCAATCTGGAAAAATACAGTGAAGAGTTCAGAGAGCAGATGAACGAATTCAAGGACGGCAATTTATTTTTCGAGATCATGCAAAGAGAGGTTTGGGGACCGGCACAAACCGATTCAGCAGCGCTTGTCAATTATTTTGAGAAGAACAGAACTAAATACAACTGGAAACCCAGTGTAGATGCAGTGATCTTTTATGCCAATGATATGACCACGGCAAACACTTTCAGAAATGAAGTAAAAAAATCACCGGCCACCTGGCGTGAACTGGCTAATGGCTATGGCGAAAAAATAGCAGCCGATTCTTCAAGGTTTGAACTAGCGCAAATTCCCAATCCGTCAAAACAGGTTTTGCAAACGGGCATTATTACAACGCCTTTATTAAACAAAGCTGATAACACGGCCTCCTTTGCTTACATCATTCGCAACTATAACAAAACAGAGCCGCGCAGCTTTGCCGATGCAAGGGGTTTAGTGATCAACGATTATCAAATAGAACTGGAAAAGAACTGGGTGGACCAGTTGAAGAAAAAATATCCGGTCCGCATCAATGAGAAACTGTGGGATGAGTTGATTAAACAGAAAAAGTATTAATCTTCCTAATAACTGAATTCAAAAAGAAAAGCTTCCGGGAAGGAAGCTTTTCTTTTATCAAAATGTTCTTGATTTACAACTCTCTCACCACCTTCGCCACCATCTGTGGTTTTCCCAAAGTGTAATAATGCAAACAGGGAACGCCTGCCTTTTTTAATTCTTTGGATTGCTTCAGCAACCATTCTGTTCCTACAATTTCTACTTCTGCATCGGTTTTGCATTTCAAAATTTCTGAGGAAAGTTCTTCAGGAATATCAACATGAAAAGTTCTTGGGATAATGGTGAGTTGTTTTTTGGTACTGATGGGTTTTATTCCAGGGATCACCGGAATGTTGATGCCGGCCGCACGGCAGGCTTTTACAAAATCAAAATACTTCTGATTGTCGAAGAACATTTGCGTGGTAATGTATTCGGCCCCCGCTTCCACTTTTGCTTTTAAGTATTTTAAATCGTT
>JAICTW010000702.1 GCA_025936195.1 Flavisolibacter sp. | reverse complement strand
GCCATCTACATTGCCGATCAGCTCAAGCAGCAGAATGTCAGTTTGCTTTCAGTAACCCAGCCAACAGATATAACCACTCCCAGCGGTTTGCTTCAACAAAACATCCAATTCATCTTCATTAGAATCCTGCAATGATTCCGTGTTCGATCCATTACGCTCCTGTTCATTGATGAAGCGCTGATTAACGCCGGTAGCATTTCGACCACTGGCAAGATTCTCTACATCCATATCTACCCGATGGGAATCCGTTCGTTGGTTCATGATGTCTTCTTTGGCAGGATAATGCGGATAGCCGGGAAAATCCTGGTCTATCTTTTCATCATTCGATTGTTCCACTTCACGCTTACTGTCCATGGCCTTGGAAGGATTGTTTTCCGGAATCTCAGAACTTCTGTTAGCATTATCTCTTTTATGATTATTGCGTTTCATGATCTCTTTTTGTGAAGTACAGAAAATGTTGTGCCGTAATGAGCAGATTGAATTTTGTTTGAAAGAAATTTTAAAATCTGAAAAACGAAAACTATTGAAGCCGTATCAGAAGAGTTTGGTCTAAAAAAATCTTTTGAGTTCTGTATCAATGTTCGATGTTTAAATGCTTATGGAAAGAAATTGTACTGGCATCTCATTGCAAAACTGTACATGCGACAAAATTCTGTTACAATTTTGCTATTGATTTTTATAAGCTGTGGCAATGCTTCAGTTCCGCTTCCATTTTCCAACACAAAATTGACGCAGGTTGTTTACGACACTTCAAAAAAATACGAAGCAGGTAGTTGGCAATATTTTCTTCAGCATTTACCTGTTGTGGACAAGCCCATTGTTGATTACAAAGGCAATGCAATTTCCTACCAGCAAAAACATGTGGGCATTATTCCTTATGATGTGGGCACATCAGATCTGCAGCAATGCGCCGATGCTTTGATGCGGTTGCGTGCTGAATATTTGTTTCAGCAAAAGAGATATAATGAAATTGGTTTTCATTTTGTAAGCGGAAATTATTATTCATGGAACGATTACTGCAAAGGCTTACGTCCCATTGCAAAAGGCAATGGTGTAAAGTTCGTTTTCACTTCTCCCTCAGAAAAAACACATGAAAGCCTTCGACATTATTTGAATATTGTTTACAGTTATGCCAGCACCATTTCATTGGCCAGAGAATTAAAGCCTGCCTCAGATTTTGAAGTGGGAACGGTTGTTATTCATGCAGGCAGCCCCGGACATTGCTTTATCATTATTGATGAAACCACGAACGAAGCAGGAGAAAAAATGTATCAACTGGCCGAGGGTTATACTCCGGCGCAATCCATTTATGTATTGCGCAATTTGAATGAAGAAAGAATTTCTCCATGGTATTCATTGAAGAAAGGAGTGATTGAAACAGCGAGTTACCAGTTTGATGATTATAAGTTGGAAAAGTTTGAGTGAGCGTATTATGTTATCAAATAAAAAAGCCTTCCACAAATGCAGAAGGCCTTGATTATAGTTTCTGCACTTACTCAATAACCATTTCCATTATCCTTGTCTTTGTTTTTCTTACCGAACACCCTTTGTAAAAAACCTCCTTTCTTATCTTTTTTGGAATCTTGCGGTAATCCCATCTCTCCAATCTTTGTCGGCTTGTTTGCAGTATCTTTTTTGTCCTTCTTAACCGGCAGCGGATTGTTTTCATCAACCGGTGGTTGCGATTCAGGAGGAATGTTGGTGGTTGTATCTAAATAATCATATTCATTGGTGCCGTTGCTCATCTGGGCGTTAACGCTGTCTCCGTAGTTGATGGAATTGGCATCATTCATTTCATTGTTCAGGTCTGCAGGCTTTGGAAACTCTGCATCCTTTCTTATCCCTAATGAAGGATCGGCATATACTTTTTTGAAGAAGGCTTCCCAAATTGGCCGTGCTGCCGTACCACCCATGTAAGCGCCGCTTTGAATTTGAATAAAACGATCATCGCAACCAACCCATACACCTGCCAGTAACTGCGGCGTATAACCCATAAACCAAAAATCAGCATTGTCGTTAGTAGTACCGGTTTTACCGGACATTTCTTTTGCTCCCAAACGTTGTTTCAATCCTGCAGCCGTACCAACGGTCACAGGTCCTTCCATCATTTGCACCATTTGATAAGCAGTGGCTTCGCTCACGACTTCTTTTCT
>JAICTW010000706.1 GCA_025936195.1 Flavisolibacter sp. | reverse complement strand
AGAAGTTTACATTTGATAAGCTAAATAATTTGTTATGGCTGTATTGAACGAAATCTCAACAAAAGCACCAAAGGAATTGGATAAAAAAACAACAAAAGAAGAAACGGCAAACCTGCTAAAGGATTTGGACGAGTTACAAAATCTTTTATATGCAGAAAGCAAACATTCCGTATTAGTGATCCTTCAGGGAATGGATGCAAGCGGAAAGGACGGTGCTATTAAAAAAGTATTGGGACAATTGAATCCGCAAGGCCTGAGAGTTACTTCTTTTAAAACACCAACGGAAGAAGAATTAAAACACGATTTTTTATGGAGGATTCATCCACATGCACCTGCAAAAGGAATGATCGCCGTTTTTAACCGCAGCCAGTACGAAGATGTTTTGATCACAAGAGTGCACGGCTGGTGCGATGATGCCACAGCCGAAAAACGTTTTGATGCTATCAATAATTTTGAAAAGCTGCTGGTATTACATAATTCCACCCTGATCTTCAAGTTTTATTTACATGTTTCAGAAGAAGAGCAACAGGAACGCTTCAAGGAAAGAATGGAAGATCCCAGCAAATTCTATAAATACAATAAAAATGATTTTAAAGAAGCAGCCTTGCGGAATCAATACCTGCAGATGTATGAAGATGTTTTTGAAAACTGCAGCATAGTACCATGGACAATAGTTCCTGCCGATCAAAACTGGTATAAAGAATACATAATTGCCAAAGCTCTGGTGGAAGGATTGAAAGGATTGGGCATGAAATATCCACAATTGAATCAATAGAAGCGGAAGAGTTGTAATTTAAATGAACCAAAATCATTTGTTATGGCATTCATTAAAGAATTCAAAGAGTTTGCACTTAAAGGAAATGTAGTAGATCTGGCTATTGCCGTTATCATTGGAGCGGCCTTTGGTGCTATTGTTTCCTCATTAGTTACCGACATCATCACCCCTCTTATTCTAACACCCGCATTGGAAGCTGCGCATGTAAATAATTTGAAGGACCTGGCATGGGGACAGGTGAAGTACGGAAGCTTTTTGGCGGCAGTACTAAATTTTATTGTTATTGCATTTGCTATTTTTCTGCTGATCAAAGGAATCAACAGGTTAAAACGGAAAAAGGAAGTCCGGGCCGCCGAGCCTGCCGCTCCTGAATACACACTTCAGGAAAAATTGTTAATGGAGATCAGGGATTCGCTGAAGAAATAGGCCGTTCAACCCGAAAACTTTATTTTTGTGAAGTCCCGTTGCAGCGGGACTTTTCTATTAAATTTTGTATTGTGAATTACCAGATAAAGCTTCCGCAGTTTGAGGGCCCGTTTGATCTTTTATTATTTTTTATTGAAAGAGATGAACTGGACATTTATAATATTCCCATTACAAAGATCATCAACGATTTTTTGGAATTCATTCATTCGCAGGAATCGTTCAACATTGAATTGTCCAGTGAATTTATTTTGTTCATTTCAACACTGATGCGCATAAAAGCAAAAATGTTATTGCCAAGAAAAGAGCTGGATGAGCAGGGAAATGAAATTGATCCACGGCAGGAATTGATTGATAAGATCCTTGAATACAAAAAGTTTAAAGAAGCTGCTGCAAAGATGGCGGAGATGGAAGCCGATCGCATGCTCATGATCAAGAGAGGGAATATTCAAAAAGAATTATCGGCTATTGGTGAAGAAGCCAGTGAAGGCACGGAAATGCAAACCATTACTCTTTTCCGGTTGATGAAGGCATTTGAAAGAGTGATGCAGAAGTACAGCGATCGTATGAACAAGCCTGTGCATACGGTTGTTCAGTATAATTATTCCATGGAGCAAACCAAAACGAATATGATTTCCATGGCACAAAGCGAACGCACTCTATCCTTCGAAAAAGTTTTTGAGAAAGCAGAGAACCGGGTTCACGCCATTTTTTTGCTTTTATCCATGCTGGAACTGGTGCAGGGAAAATTCCTGCGCATTGTAATTGGCGAAGGGAAAAATAATTTTTTGGTAGAATACAATGAAATGCAGGAAGGATTAACAGATGAAGAACATATGCGGTTGCTTTGACCACATTGGGTAAAAAATATAAAAGGAATAAATTTATTTCAACAACGAGTCAATAACTTCTTTT
>JAICTW010000175.1 GCA_025936195.1 Flavisolibacter sp. | reverse complement strand
TTGAGGAGAAAAGATATGTTTCCATTCCGGACCATGAAGTGTTATGCTGGTATCCCAACAGAGATTCGTTAAGCTATCTTTCCTTGTATGGATTGCAAAATTGTGAAACCTTCATCCGCACCACACTTCGTCATCCCGATTTTATTTATGGATGGAAGAATGTGATTGATGTCCATCTTACCGATGAAGGGCAAACCTATAATACCAATGGAAAAACATTGGCAGAATTATTTAAAGAACACATGGACAGAAATGGTTTCAGTGAATGGCTCGAGCAAAGACTGAAAGAGCAATTCGATTCCACCAAGAATTTACTCGCCGAACTGGTGAACCTTGTTGAACTGGAAAAGCAGGCAGAACAAAAAGGTGTAGAGGCTGTAGAAGAATTCATGGTGGTGGATGACAGCGGCGACCTGAAACAAATTGATATTGACGATTTGAAAGTAAATGCAGCCGCAACGCTTGCCGATAAAATGCATGATGCCAGCTTAACATTGAAGCAACTTTTTTATTTGGGGCTGGATGATAATGAAACCCTGGTCAACAAAGACAACCTCAGTGCTGCCGATATTCTTCAATTTGCATTGGAGAACAAACTGGCTTTGCAGGAGGGAGATAAAGACATGGTGATCATGCAGCACGAAATTGAATACAGGAAAGAAGAAAAAACATATAAATCTATCAGCACCTTGATGCTGCAGGGCGATGACGATGTGCACACAGCAATGGCTAAAACCGTTGGATTGCCCTTGGGCATTGCCACAAGATTGATCCTGAATGGAACGATCCATCTTACCGGATTACACATTCCAACTTCAAAAGAAATTTATGCTCCGGTTTTGCAGGAACTGAAATTGTATGGTATCAGTTTTCAGGAACAAAACCAACCTTTATGAGTTTTCATGTTTCCATCGAGCAGGCAGTTAAACAATTAAATAAAGAAACACAGAACCGCTTCACTGTTTTGATGAAGCATGGCAGCATGAGTGTTGAATATTATGCGCCCAAAAATGTTGATCCGCAAACACCACATAAACAGGATGAACTTTATGTTATTGCATCAGGTAATGCAGTTTTCTTTCGAAACGGCGAAAGAATGCAATGTAAAGCAGGTGATGTTTTGTTTGTGCCGGCACAAATGGAGCACCGCTTTGAAAACTTTTCAGATGATTTTGCTACATGGGTGATCTTCTTCGGTAAAGAGGGTGGCGAACCATCATAAATATTGCCTTAATAGCTCTTTCGCTTCTTTCATTCCCTCTGCTGCCGGCTTTTCAATTGCCGTTAACGCATGCAATGATGATGTGTAAGGAATCTTTTTATCTACAATGAATTTTGGAATCTGCCAGGGAGCATAATTCACCAATCCTGCTGCCGGATAAACCACTAATGAGGTTCCGACGATCAAAAAAAGATCGGCTTGTCTTGTAACCAGAGCGGCATCTTCCATCTTCGGAACGGCTTCTTCAAACCAAACAATGTGCGGACGCAGTTGTGCACCATCTTCCGCCACATCTCCCATTTTTATTTCATCGTAAACAGGATAGATCAGCTCTTCATTTTTTTCGCTGCGCATTTTAAAAATTTCGCCATGCAGGTGAATGATTTTTGTGGAGCCTGCCCTTTCATGCAGGTCGTCGATGTTTTGGGTAATGACGTGTAGATCAAAATCATTCTCTAATTCGGCTAATGCATAATGAGCTGCGTTTGGTTGTGCATCTTTTACATCTTTTCGGCGCATGTTATAAAATTCCTGAACCAATACAGGATTACTTCGCCATGCTGTTGCTGTGGCCACTTCATTGATATCATAACCTTCCCATAATCCATCCGAATCACGAAAGGTTCTTAATCCACTCTCCGCACTAATGCCGGCTCCGGTAAGTACCACCAGTTTCTTTTTGCTCATGAGGCAAAATTAAAGAGGCTGCTACTTTGTAAATGCACCATCTTCGAAAGTCAGATCTCTCAATGCGATTGATGAACACTCATGTGCTTATGTATGAGGTTGAGCAAATTGTCTATGTCCACTGGTTTTGTCAAAACATCATCTGCGCGGCATTCATCAATATAATCGCGGTGTGTGGAATTGCGATCAAGCAAAAGAAGAACAGGAATGTTGTGGTCCCTCATTAGTATTTTGCAGATGTCATATTCATTGAAAGCATGCACTTCAGGATTCACAATCACAATGCTCTGTTGTCTTTTCAATGCCAAAGATTCCAGATTAGTAGCGTCATTAATGGTTACTATTTCAAACTCATCGGACATCAAATCCTGCTGAATACGGCTCACTTCGTTTTTATCAGTATCACAAACAATTACAGTTGTCTTATTCATACCCTCGTTGTTTTGAGTAATTCAACAAATTCCAGGCCCGTTCCTCATGGTGAAAAGAATTGTTGCAATGATGGTTCACAAAACCTGATGGAACATGTTTTGCAATCCGATAATAAGCTGGCTTCATAATTGGAATTTTATTTGCATCATTTTTCAAAACTATTTTATGGCAGAGGAAAGATTCGAAATAAGAATAGACGGTGTGCCGTACATAATAACGGCTTCTCCTTTTTTATACAACACAGAAACGCGTTATAACGTAAAGCTCAATGGGAATGAACACATTTTTACCTGGGATTCAAGAATAGGCCGGCTGGCTCCCATTGATGATGACGCTTCGGATATTCCGGATGCATTAGAGGAAGAGATTGCAAGAAGATTGCAATCGTCAAGACGCATTTGATCCTGTTTTGATTTTGGGCATTTGCTTTTTTCTGAAGAACAAGATGCCCAAAATTATTATTATAAGCAAAGGCCAGATGCTTATGATCGCAACAAATAATTCTCCAATCCAATACCAACCATTAGCAAATGCTTCTTTTACTTTGCTAAGGAAATCAGGTTGCTTTTCATTGTCGGCTTTTGCATTGGCATTAATAATTTGGAAGAAAGTAAAATTGATTGTGCTCATCGCAGAAGAATGATTCAGCACGTTAATGCGACCATTTACTAATTCAATATCTTCCTGTATGTCGTTGATCTCTTTTTGAACAGTTAGTATCTCTTCCATATTCTTCGCCTGCTTTAGTAGATCTAGATAACGAAGGCGAACCTGCCTCTTTGCTTCCAGCCTGGATTTGCCATCAATCAATTGCGTTGTTACATCTTCTGAACTGATATGCTTCTCGTTTAATCTAATAACATCTTTTGTAAGGTCATTTAAAGCATTCTCAAATTGATCAACCGGCACTTTGATGACCATAGAATTTTCGATTTGATAATCGGATTGCGATTGCTCTTCCTGGCTGATATAACCACCATATCTTTTTACTTTTTCATTGAGTTGCTGAGAGAAGGATTTATAATCTTTTATTTCTGCGTTAAGAGTAGCAGTTTTTACAATTTTCTTATCCCAATCAATTGATTTTGGAGGAAAATTATTTTGGTCTTTTTGATTGGCGTTTCCAACCTGCTGTTGTTCGTATGAAGTATCACCAATTTTATAATCCACCGAAGAATCCATTTACTGATCGGCAATTGCCATTTTGTCGACTTGTTCTGGCGAATCTGATTTGTTGTTGCAGGCAAAGCAAACCAATGCTATTACCACAAATGATGCAGTTGACTTAAGAGACATAACTGTAGTTTTAAAAGATGATTACAGGATGCAAAAAATTATTTTTTGCATAATTCCTATGGAGTGGCAATGTTATGACAAGCAAGCGGGAGACAATAATTAATTCTGAAAAATTGAAAAGGTAACCTTAGTTTGAAAAATATGGCAGCAATCGTTGAAAGTTATTTCCTCTGTAAGAAGAAAACGATTGTACTATCAATTGTTGAAATTGAGATTACAGAATCGTTCACTATTGTGAAGCTCAACGTTTGATTGCTTGAATCTTTAATATCTAATTGTTTTTCTTTTCATCAAAAGAATAGCCAACAGCTTTAATAGAGTCTATTGAATGAGTAAAAATGGAATCTGTGGTAAACGAGAAACTCAAATCAGGATCTTTCATCGCCGCAGCTATGAAAACTCGAATAGCGTTAGAATCTTTTCCTGCTTTGATAGAGTCTAATTTCCACTCTCCGACTAATGGATATGACGCTTCTTTTTTCTTGGAGCGGAACCAGTTGCATGAAAGAAAAATAAGTGTAGCTGTTGCCATAAAGACAGCAATAATTCTGATTTTCATTTTGTAAATTTTAATGGTGATAAAATTTGCAGGCCTGCACCAATGAATTCCTGAAAATGAAAAAAGTAACCTATGGATGTTGTTAAAGAACAGGAGCTTTATTTTTCACCGGCTAATTCCATCACTACTTCCCATTCTTTTTGTGTAACAGGCTGCACCGATAATCTTCCAATGCGGATGAGCGCCATATCTTTTAAACGCTTGTCCTTTTTCATGGTTTCCAAAGAAATAGGCTTTTTTAATTTTTTGAATGGCTTAATATCAACACATATCCATGCTGTTTCTTCGGTTGTAGGATCCTGATAGGCTTCTTTGGCAACTTTGGCAATGCCCACAATTTCCAATCCTTCATTACTGTGATAAAAGAAAACTTCATCACCTTTCTTCATTGCTTTTAAATGATTTCGTGCCGCATAATTGCGAACGCCTGTCCAGTCGGTTTGCTTATCTTTTTGCAGTTGTTCAAAACTATATACAGAAGGTTCTGATTTAACAAGCCAGTATGCCATAATAAGTTTGTAGTTTGAAGTTTATAGTTTGTAGTTTGAAGTTTGAAGTTTATAGTTTGTAGTTGCAAGAATAAAAAATTTTTTCTTCTTAAATCCAACAATCATCCGTCTTCGTAATTATTTCAACCTACAAATAATTTAAAATTTCAAACATGAAAAAGATCACATTAGCAGTGTTACTGCTTGCAGGAATCGGTTTGTCTTCCACCGCACAAAAAATGGCCAGCGAAAAAACCGTTGAAGTGGGCGGCGCTCCCATGTATCCTTCCAGGAACATTGTGGAAAATGCCATCAATTCAAAAGACCATACCACTTTGGTAGCCGCCGTTAAAGCTGCGGGTTTGGTGGAAACATTGGAAGGCAAAGGTCCCTTTACGGTGTTTGCACCAACCAATGAAGCATTTGATAAATTACCCGCCGGTACCGTCGGCAACCTGGTAAAACCCGAAAACAAAGCCACACTTACAAAAATTCTTACTTACCATGTTGTTCCTGGAAAAATAGACAGTAAAGAACTGATGAAGTGGATCAAAAAAGGAAACGGCACAGCTACTTTAACCACTGTACAAGGCGGAAAACTTTGGGTGATGCAAAAGGACGGAAAGCTTTGGCTGAAAGATGAAAAGGGAAATGTAGCACAGATCACCATCAGCGATGTGTATCAAAGCAATGGTGTTATCCATGTGATTGACACCGTGGTGATGCCAAAATAAATTTTTGGGTCAAGCAATCCTGTCGTCAAAGACTTGCGTATATGCTTATGTATTTCGTATGTGCAGGGCAACAGCCGGTCACGCAGGTCGTGGGCCGGCTGTTCATTTTTAGAAATGAAAAACTTGTTCGTAATTTTAAGATGTCCTCCCTTCAAACCACCTAAACCTGTGCATGAAAAAAATTGTCACTAAACATCCTTTAGCCATTCGCTGGTTTCACTGGATCAATTTTCCTGTGTTGGCAATAATGATCTGGAGCGGCCTTTTGATCTACTGGGCCAATGATGTTTATAAAATTAAAATCGGAGGAAGGGAGATCATTAAATTCTTTCCGAAATCCTTTTATGATGCGCTGCACATTCGCTTTCATTTGGCAGAAGGAATGGCTTACCATTTTCTTTTTATGTGGTTGTTTTTTATCAATGGACTTTTGTATGTTTCCTATACTGCTTTCTCAGGTGAATGGAAATATTTGTTGCCGAATAAAAGATCATTTAAGGAAGCATGGCTTGTGGTGCTTCATGACCTGCATATAAAGAGAGGCCTTCCTTTTCAAGCAAAATACAATGCGGCACAACGCATTGCTTACAGTGCAATTATTTTAATGGGATTTGGCTCTATCATCACCGGACTTTCTATTTATAAACCGGTGCAATTTTCCTGGCTGATGCAACTCTGCGGAGGATATGAAGCTGCAAGGATTGAACATTTCGCTCTGACCATTGGTTATTGCCTTTTCTTTGTTGTACATATTATCCAGGTCGTTCTTGCCGGATGGAAAAATTTCAGAAGCATGATCACCGGCTTTGATGTTTTTCCGGTGGATGAACAACCAGAGCCGG
>JAICTW010000019.1 GCA_025936195.1 Flavisolibacter sp. | reverse complement strand
TGTTATATCTGTTGTATCCTGCGATATTAATGCTGTTATAGCCCTGACGCTCTTCCTGTAACTCATCATAAGAATCCATGGAAACCCTGCCCATTAAATTTAACCAATCAGTAAACGCATAGTTAAGAGCAACATTTCCTATTGTTCTATAACGGCTATCATTTTCATAACTTTTGTAACGAGTGAAATATGGGTTGTCCCAATAGATAGGGTTTATGTTTGATGGTGGTGATTTTTCGTTCCACGTTATATTTTGACCGGTACGATCGTAAGCAGCTTTCAGATCCTTAACATCCACATTCATCTCCCACCATTCGCGGAAGTTAGCGGCTACATTATTATTGTCATAACCCATTCCGTACCTTCCAACACCATTGATCACTGAAAAATCAATGTTTGTAGAAGCTGTTAACTTTTCAGTAAGCTTGTAAGAACCTCCTACAGTAAACAGATTTTTATCCAGCTTGCTATTTGGCAGAATCCCTTTGTCATGATTGATAGTATACCCCAGTTTAAAAAAACCTTTGTCGTTGGCCCCATTAACCATAACGCTATTGCTAGTGGAGAATGGCGTTTCAAAAAATTTAGTGGGGTCATTGGCAGCAGCCATCCAAGGTGTTGCCTTTAAATAATTAGGAGAAGTGGGATCAAAAGCATACCACTGATAAACCAGCAGATTTGGATTGAATGCCGCTCCAAAAGAAGCATCTTCTGTAGTTGGTACAATTAAATCAGGAACTCCATCACCATTCGCATCTTTATAAAGAAAATGTCTGTCTGGGGATGATACACCTGAATAATGATAATAGTCTTTGTCATAGTATCCGGCTCCATACTCGTGTTGGTATTTTACCCAGGTGCTCTTATCCATTGTTCCTGTTGAAGCACCAAGATTAACAGTTACACCCAAACCTCTTTTTGCTTTTTTGGTTTCAATAAGAATAACCCCGTTCCCTGCTCTTGAACCATACAAAGCGGTAGCAGCAGCACCTTTTAATACGTTGATTGATTCGATATCATCGGGATTAATGTCAGCAGCAGCATTTCCATAGTCATACCCAGCAAATCCTTGCTGTACACTACCACTGTTTGTATTTGAATTATCAACAGGAACCCCGTCAATAACAAAAAGAGCCTGATTATTTCCTGTTAGAGATTTATAACCCCTGATAATAACATTAGTGGAACCACCCAAATTATTGTTGGTTTTGACATTTAATCCGGAAACTTTACCCGATAAGGAATTAACAAAATTGTCGTTCCTGGTTTTTAGAACATCATCTCCACTAACTTGCTGGGCCGCATAAGGAAGCTCATTTCTGCTTCTTCTAATACCTAAAGCAGTCACAACAACTTCGTTCATAGTACTTTGGTTACTAAGTACTGCACTTACTGTTGTGCTCGTTCCAATTTTGATTTCTGAGTCCTCAAAACCTGCTGCACTTACAATAAACGTTACATTGGGAGGCGCCTGAATGCTAAAATTACCAGCAGCGTCTGCCGCAACCCCGGTAGTTGATCCTTTAATTAAAACTGAAGCAAACGGGACAGGTCTTCCCTGAGCATCTGTCACCTTGCCTGTAACTGTACGGGTTTGACCGTAGGCTAATGAATAAAATAACATTAGCACTGATAGCAGTGATAAAATTTTTCTCATGTGAATGTTCAATTTAGATTTAAAACTTAGATCGTCCATGTTTTACAGACCATCTGCCAAGTTGGAGACAGACCATCTATAAAAATTGCTGCGTAAGTTAAAGGTTTTTTTAACAGACTGTTAAAAAAAACAAGCGGAAATATTTTTTTATAAACGGAAAATTTTTATTGATGAGCTATGAAATTAGTTTGATCCAAGTTCAAAATTTATATTGCAATTGCATCTTAATTTCAGTTTTCTTATTTCCCTCAATCTCATCCAAACCACTTCCAATTACGTTTCTATCACTGTAAATGGTTTGAGCCCAACGAAGCCAGCACTGCATTTTTTTGGTTATATCATAATTAAGGTTTAGATAGTACCGGAAGCCCTTATCATAAAAAGCCGGAATAGAAACGCTGTACAATACATCTGACTCATAAACATAGATCCGGCTGTTGTAATCATTGGTTTCAAAATATTGAAGGCGCAGGTTAGCAGATAACTTTTTCCAATCATAGCTTCCCTCAACATAACCTAAAAATCCCTGCTCTGCCTTTTTAAACTGATGATTGAACCACACCATCTCAACTCTGCTGGTAATAGTAAATGCAGGAGATAACTGCTGTGCTAAATGCAAACGGAGATTTTGTTTCACCTGATCTTCCGGATAATAAATGACTCCGCTGCCAAAACTGTCAACCGGCTTATTTTTATTTTTGAAACGCACATACATTCCGAACTGTTTATTTGGCTGATAATTGAGCTGAACCAAATACTCATAACCGCTGCTGGGAGCATTGACCAAATATTTGATCCAGGGAAATTGAAAGAAATCTGCATACGCATTCAACTGCCATCCTGTAACCGGCCTTATAACAATACCGGTATAAAACCCTTTTTCATTAGCGGGTGTTGTGTTTTCAGTAAATGCATTGCCGAAAAGTGATTGATATTGCTTTTGAATGTTGCGATACAAGAAAGAAAGGTCCACTTTCTGATCCACGCTCATCAATACACCACTTAGAAATGCTTTATGCAAGTTTTTGTCAATCGCTGCTTCCCCAAATAAATGAATGTTCTGATAGGTATAACTGTAATCCACACTTGAGTTGAAAACATTTCTTCCGCTGATCGCAAATAAATTGTACGGCTCGCCTCTTTTCTGAAGAGGAATATCAAATCGATGAGCAACTGCATTCAATCCAATTTTGAAGACTGAATTTTGATAACTGATATTTCCACCAAACGATGCAAGTGTAATTTGGTTCTTATCGGCGATCTCTGAAGCGGTTCTATAATATCCTGAAGTGAGTAAACTGGTAAACCTTTCAATTGTATCATTTACAATATTGCCGCTGATCTTTTTGTAAGAGGCAAAGACCGTTGCTTCCGTATTTTTCTTTTGCAGTGTAATGCCAATTCCGCGATTGAAATAAAATTCTCCTGCCGAACGATAAGGGACCAATACAGGAGCTTGCCTTTTAACAGACATCACTTCAGAGCCTTTTCCAAACGCCAGCGATTGCCACTGAATTAATCCTTGTCCAAGATTAACTGTATAATCACCCAATGCAATTGACTTAATAATTCCGAGCCGTCTTGCAAAAAAATGAAAAGAATAAAAATCAAATCCTTTCGATTGATCTCCTTTAAAAAATTGTTCTCCCGCATCCTTGTCTCCCGTTAATCCGAAATAAAGAAGGTCTTTGTATTGATAACGGTAACGGAACAACAAATGATTTCTGTCGCCAAGATAATGAGTGCGTAAAGAGGTATCATATCCTCTTGATTTTTCCAGCACTCTTGAAATACGAAACAATAACATCTGATCGCCGTTGTGAAACCTGGAGCGAAAATTTTCCCTTAGGGAAACCGGACTGCCAACAAAAACATAAGGAAGTATTTTTCTGATGGTGAAAAGATCCCAGGTGGGTACGGCCTGCAACTCATAAATATTGACAAGATTTCCAAGTAAACCTCTATACAGGATAAAATTCCCGATCTGCAGATCTGTAATCATTTTCAACGATTGTAATTCTTCAACTGTTGCTGTATTCAAATTAAGGGGATGCCTTTTGAAATAATCAAGTTCTTGCAATAAATTGTCATCCTTTGGATCTTCATCAGTAGCTTCTTCAATGTTCTCCAATTGCTGTTGCGTCGTTGGCGGAAGGTCTTGTGTAAAGCAATTCCCTGCAAAAAACAATAACAGTATGAAAGCAATTCTTTTCAATTTTTCTCCGGTGAATTGTACAATAATAATAAGCCCGGAGTCATTCCCAAACTCGGATGCACAGAAGCCGTAACATCTATTCTGATTCCGTTCCATAAAAATCCCAGTCCTATATAAAACGAAGAAGTAGCAGAAGCAATTCCCGTTTTTGCAAAAAGTTTTTCATCGAAGGAATATTGCAAACCTGCATTGACATTTATAGGTTGACTTTCTACCTTTTCTATTTCTGTTCCAATGAAAAATTTATCAGAAACCTCGTAACCCATTCCGAAAGAATAGATCACCGGAAGCTTTTCTTCACCAATCTTTCCAATACTTACACGAGTTGGATTGTAAATGTGAATTCCCGTTTGAAACTGATCGTTTACATGCAGAATAGCTCCTCCTTCAAAATTGATGGCGGATGTATTTTCATAGCCAGAGGTTTTGAAAGAAAAATAATTGAACTGAACACCAACATCAATTTTACCGAGATTTCTTGCGTATGCTATTCCCAATTTTGACTCATTATATAACGAACTTCCAAAATGATTGGCTTGCAAACCAAAATGGCCGCTCGATATTGGTAAGGCAAGAACAAATTGATAAGAACTTAAGTCCTTCAGCATAAATCTTCTTTCACCAAACACTCCGGCAGAAAAAGTTTTACTATTAACCAATGCAGCCTGATTGCCGGTAAATGAAAATGCATTGGTATAAGCAGAACTGTAAGCTTCTGTTCTTGTATAATTTGCTAAAACAGGTGTTTGAATAGTTTGAGCTCTTGCAAAAGCAAAAGCAATGCAGAGCAAGCAGAAAAGAAAGATCCTTCTCAAAGCAGTTTGGTTTATTGTAAGTTAACCATAAAATTTTATTTGCCAATGCGCTCCCCATTACCTTTGCGCCATGCAAATTTTAAATGGTAAAGAAGCTTCACAGGCAATCAAAGATTCCTTGAAACTGGAGATGGCCCAAATAGCCGTACAAGGCAAGCAGGTACCGCATTTAGTGGCGGTATTGGTAGGCAATAACGGAGCAAGCGAAACCTATGTAGCATCCAAAGTAAAAGCTTGCCAGGAGGTGGGATTTAAGTCAACACTCATTCGTTTGGAAGAAGATATTTCGTCTTTGAAATTGCTTGATATTATCATTGATCTCAACCGTGATCCTGATGTTCACGGAATATTGGTTCAGCTTCCGTTGCCAAAACATATTTCAGAAGAAGAAGTGATCAACACAATTGATCCCAATAAAGATGTGGATGGATTTCATCCCAATAATATTGGAAGAATGATCTTAGGTCATCCGACATTTATTCCGGCAACACCGTATGGAATTATGTTATTACTGGAGCATTATAAAATTCAAACGAAAGGCAAACATGCCGTAGTGGTTGGCAGAAGCCATATTGTAGGAAGACCGGTTAGTATTTTATTAAGCGGAAATTCAGAACCGGGAAATTGTACCGTTACCATTTGCCATTCGCACACCAAAAACATTAAGGAGATTTGCCAGAGTGCAGATATTATTGTTGCCGCTTTGGGCAGACCCAATTTTATTACTGCCGATATGGTGAAAGAAGGAGCAGTGATTATTGATGTTGGCATTACAAGGGTTCCGGACAGTTCAAAAAAATCGGGATACAGAATTGCCGGTGATGTGGATTTTGAAAACGTTGCTCCCAAATGCTCGTTCATTACTCCTGTTCCCGGTGGTGTTGGACCAATGACAATTGCAGCATTAATGAAAAACACGTTTAAAGCTTGTGCGTTGAAACATTATTACGAAGAAGCATGATTGAAGTGAAAGAAAAAATAGCGTCGCTTCCTGTAATGGAGCATTTCTACACTTTACAAGGTGAAGGTTTTCACCAGGGAAAGGCCGCCTATTTTATTCGACTGGGCGGATGTGATGTAGGCTGTGTCTGGTGCGATGTAAAAGAAAGTTGGGACGCCGGCAAACATCCTTTGCGGTCCATTGATTTTTTGATTTCAGAAGTGAAAAAAAATCCTGCTGATATTGTTGTGATCACCGGCGGCGAACCATTAATGCATGATCTTGGTTTCTTTACAGAGCAACTTCATAAAGCAGGTTTACGAACGCACATGGAAACTTCCGGAAGTTCTCCCCTTTCCGGTAACTGGGATTGGATCACCCTTTCGCCAAAAAAATTCAAGGAACCTTTGCCGGAAATTCTTCCGCATGTTAGTGAACTCAAAATTGTTGTTTATAATAAATCCGATTTTGCCTGGGCCGAAAAATGGGCAACACAAGTTTCTCCTCAGTGCAAATTGTATTTACAACCGGAATGGAGCAAAGCATCTGTTGTTACTCCATTGATCATTGATTACATCAAAGAGCACCCTCAGTGGCAATTGTCTTTACAGATTCATAAATACATTAACGTTCCGTAGCCATTCTGTTAAAAACTACCAAAGTTTTTCTACCTAAAGCCAAAGGTTTTATCTTCATCGGATGAAGAACCGCATCCTTTTCTGTTTTGCATTCTGCATTTTACATCTTTCATTCTCTGCTTCCGCCCAATACAATTCTTCCAAAATCAATAAGAAGGCAGTTGAGGCTTACAACAAAGCCATGCAAAGCATCCAGAATGATGATTACAAAGGAGCCATTGGTTTTTTGCAACAGGCTATTCAAAAGGACGGTAATTATATTGATGCTTATTTATCATTGGCCGGTGTTTATGGCGAATTGAAAGAACATCAGCAAAGTGTTGACACCTATGAAAAGGCATTTGTTCTTGATAGCAACTATACTTCTTTTTATCGCTTATCTTACTCGATCAACCTGGCAGGTTTGGGACAATTTGAAAAGGCATTAAACACTGTCAATGCTTTGCTTGCCCGTCCCGATCTTGATCCACGTTCAAGAAAATCTGCAGAGTACCGTCAAAAAACTTATCAGTTTGCTGTTGATTTTGCCAAAGCACATGCTTCGGAAAATTACAGCTTCACTCCGCAAAATTTAGGAGACAGCATCAATACTGCCGAATCGGAATATTTTCCTTCCATTTCCATTGATGGAAAGAAACTCATTTTCACCCGCCTGATTGGCGGACACAATGAAGATTTTTACGGAAGCATACAACAGGGAAATGTGTGGAGAAAAGCCGTTCCATTAAAAGTCGATATCATCACAGCACAAAACGAAGGTGCACAAAATGTTTCGCAGGATGGAACCTGGTTGCTGTTCACCGGCTGTTACCGCCCCGATGGTTTTGGAAGTTGTGATATTTATCTTTCGTATTTAACAGAGAACGGATGGAGCCAGCCATTTAATTTGGGCGGTAACATCAATACCGATCAATGGGAATCGCAACCTTCTATTTCGCCTGACAAAAGAGATCTTTATTTTGCTAGCAGAAGGCCGGGAGGATATGGCGGCAGCGATATTTATGTTTCGCATTTGTTGCCCAATGGAAGATGGAGCAAACCGGAGAACTTAGGTCCCGAGATCAATACAAGCAGCGATGAAACAGAACCCTTTATTCATGCCGATAATCAAACCCTGTATTTTGTGTCAAATGGATTACCCGGTTATGGTGGCGCCGATATTTTTATTACCAGGAAAGGCAACGATGGCAAATGGCAAAAGCCTGAAAACTTAGGCTATCCCATTAATACAATTGACAATGACGGCACCATGGTCATTGCAGCCGACGGAGTGACCACTTATTTTTCAAGTGACAGAAGTGATAGTCGCGGCAAGCAGGATATTTACACCTTTCAGATGCGGCCCGGCATGCGTCCTTACAAAACACTTTGGATAAAAGGACAGGTGTTTGATCAAAAAACAAACAAAGGCTTGCCTTCAACAGTGGAACTGATTGACCTGGCAACGAAGCAAACCATTTCAAAACTGCAAACCGATGAAAGTGGCAATTATTTGATCACACTTCCGGTAGGAAAAGATTATGCCTTTAATGTAAATCGCAGAGGCTATTTGTTTTATTCTGACAACTATTCACTCAAAGACAAATCGCCTGATTCCACTTACGAAAAAAATATTCCATTGCAGCCGATTGAAGTGAATGCTTCTATTGTTCTGAAAAATATTTTCTTCGATTACAATCAATATGATCTGAAGCCCGAATCACAGGTAGAATTGGATAAACTCGTTCAATTGATGCAGGAAAATCCTTCCGTAAAAATTCAGATTGAAGGATACACGGATAACATTGGCAGTCCGTCTAATAATTTGAAGCTATCGGAAAACCGTGCAAAGGCCGTTGTAAATTATTTGATAAGCAAGGGAATTCCAGCCAATCGCTTAACAGCGAAAGGCTTCGGTGAAGCCAGTCCTACTGCTGACAATAATACAGAAGAAGGAAGAGCACAAAATAGAAGAACGGAGTTAAAAATAGTAGCGAAATAGATTAAATTTGATTGTATGAAGCTGACTATTTCCATATCAAAAGGCGAAGAATTTTTTATAGGTACAATAAAAGAGATTCCTGCTGTCATTTCACAAGGCATCACGATACAAGAAGCGAAGGAGAACGTTCTCGATGCACTCGAGTTATATCTTGAAGACATGCAACAAGAAAGGACGTTTGATAATATTGTTTTGGAAGAAGATTTAAAAATTGCCTGATGTCAGTAAAGCGAAATGAGTTTCTGCAACATCTCGCTGACCACAATTGCTTTTGCACAGACATGGAAGCAAGCATGATATTTATCAAAATTTAACCACCAAGAAAAAAACTACAGTTCCCAGACATCCTAAATTAGATAAACATTTGTGTGATCTTATCTGTAAGCAACTAGAAATTCCGAAATTGTAATTCCAAAACTGCTTATGGATTCCCAACTGTTCCACCAACTCGCCCTCACTCTTGTTCCCAACATCGGTGATGTGCAGGCTAAGATACTGGTCAATCACTTTGGCAATGCTTCCTCTGTTTTTAAAGCAAAGAAATCAGAGCTTGAAAAAATGGAAGGTATTGGTGAAGTAAGAGCAAGATCCATCAGGGATTTCGACGAGTTTGATTTAGCCGAGCAGGAAATAAAATTTATTGAAAAGTATGCGATCAAAACTTTATTCCTGACCGATGAACATTATCCCAAACGTCTGTTGAATTGTTACGACTCTCCCACTCTTTTATTTTACAAAGGCGCTGCCGATCTGAATGCATCAAAGATCATTGCTGTTGTGGGCACCAGAAGCAATACCGATTATGGAAAACAGTTCACAGAAAAATTAATAAAAGATCTTTCCGAACAAAATATTGTAATTGTTAGCGGGCTGGCGCACGGCATTGATGCTATTGCTCATAAAGCTGCATTGAAAAATAGCTTATCAACGGTTGGTGTTGTGGGTCATGGATTGGATAAAGTATATCCACCGGAAAACACCAATCTTGCTAAAGACATGGTGAAAAGCGAAGGTGGCATTTTGAGTGAATTCTTCAGTGGCACAAAGCCTGATAAACATAATTTCCCTTTGCGAAACAGAGTTGTCGCAGGATTAAGTGATGCTACAGTTGTTATTGAAACAAATATCAAAGGCGGCAGCATGATCACGGCCAAATTAGCCGATGCTTACAACCGCGATGTATTTGCTGTTCCGGGAAGAACAACAGATAAAGCAAGCAGCGGATGTAATCATCTGATCAAATACAACAAAGCCATTTTGTTAACCGATGCAGATGAACTGCTGGATGTGTTAGGTTGGAAGGAAAAGAAGAAAGAGAAAAAACAGCAAAAAGAATTGTTCATTGAACTTTCTGCAGAGGAAAAACAAATTGTTCAAATACTCCAGGAAAAAGAGCTGGTGCATATTGATGAAATTAATTTGCAAAGCGGATTAACCAGCAGCACTGCAGCAGCCGCTATTCTAAATTTAGAATTGCAAAATGTAATTACAAGTTTGCCGGGAAAGATGTATAAGCTTTTATAATTAAAACCTAACTCCCAGCCTCATCCCCGCTGGAAGATGAAAACGCGTTTCCGTTTGATTATACCGCCATGAAGCATCAGGGCCCCATTCTCTCTTATGAAAAACTCTTGTCGGCGAAACATCTTTTGCCTCATAGCGATTGAATAATATTCGCACACCTAAGCCGAAAAACATATCAAAAAATACGGTTTTGCTCAGAGACACTTCCGCTCCGAACTTAGGGGCAAAGGAAAGGACCGGAGAATGAATAACAGCGCTGCTATAAATAGCACCGGTATCCAAAATGTGCTGCGTAAAATAGAAACCAGAATCAGCATCTACAAATCTCCTTGCACTGAAAGCCGTCTGGAAAGAACAATAAAAAAATCTCATATCATTCCTGCTTAAAAATCTTTTAAGCTCCACTTGAGCTCTTGCCCAATAGCCTTTATCAAAATCTGATTTCCGGATAGAAGTATAGGAAACCTCGCCAAGTATTGCCCAATTGTTGAACGTATATTGAAACCCCGGCTGAAAAGCTATGCTTCTAAAAAAAAGAGCAGGACTGGCAGTCACCGCAAATTTCTTTTCTTTCTTTTGAGCACTCCCACAAAATGAAATAAAAAAGCAAAAAACACAAAACAGAAGGGCCAGGCGGTTTGTTCGATTCATAAGTTCTATGACAAAACTGAAATAATGTTCGCTGCATTCCTAATTTTATCCTATGCAAGTTGATTACCTAATCATTGGACAAGGCATTTGCGGCACCATGCTTTCGTGGTTCTTACATAAAGAAGGAAAAACATTTTTAGTTATTGATGATAGCAATGAAAATTCTTCTTCTAAAATTGCAGCCGGAATCATTAATCCTGTAACCGGTAGAAGGTACGCCTACACATGGATGATTGATGAAGTGATGCCTTTTGCTGTTCAGTGCTATGAAGAACTTGGAAAATCTCTCGGACACGAATTCGTTCTTCAAAAAAGTATTATAGATTTTTTCCCCTCACCTCAAATGCGCAATGCTTTTATTGACCGCTTAACAGAAAACGATACGTATTTACATTCTTATCCCAATCAAAATCATTTCAATCCTTTTTTTAATTATGATTTTGGATGTGGAGAGATTCGCCCTGCTTACACGGTTCATTTGCAGTTGCTCCTTTCCTCCTGGAGAAAAAAACTAATAGAATTTAATTGCCTTAATGAAGAAAAATTCGATATCAATGAATTAAAGGTTGAAAATGATTTTATCTCCTATCAAAATATTGCTGCACAAAAAATTATTTTTTGCGATGGTGCTGATGGTGTGAACAATCACTGGTTTCAGTTACTGCCTTATGCACCAAACAAAGGTGAAGCATTGATCATCGAGTGCAATGATCTGATCACTGAACATGTTTTTAAAAAAGGATTGATGCTGGCGCCATTAGCTGAGGAAAATCTCTATTGGGTGGGATCGAATTATCAATGGGAATTTGAGAATGATCAGCCTTCACAACAATTTTATCAGCATGCCGCAATGGTATTGAACAACTGGTTAAAAAAACCGTACAAAGTTGTAGCACATAAAGCTGCAGTTCGTCCCGCCACTTTAGAAAGGAGGCCGTTCGTAGGCTTTCATCCGCAGTTTCAAAACGTAGGCATCCTTAATGGAATGGGAACAAAAGGAACATCCTTAGCACCTTTCTTTGCCTACCAGTTAGCGCAATACCTGGTTTATCATTTTCCTATTGCTCCTGAAGCAGATGTTCATCGTTTTATGAGAATTTTATCTAAGTAAAGACAAAAATTTAGCGTCGCTGCAAAATTCTCTCTGAGCATTTTACAAACATTCATTCCTATCTTAACAGCTTTATGGAACATCAATCGCCAGCTTTTATTTATCAAAACCAAATTCAAAAACATAGCGATGCTCTGAAGCTTTTGTTG
>JAICTW010000375.1 GCA_025936195.1 Flavisolibacter sp. | reverse complement strand
TGAGAGACATAAATGGTGACGGTACTGTTGATGCTGATGACCGTACCGTTATAGGCGACCCCAATCCTGATTTTACCGGTGGTTTCAGTAATGATTTTACGTACAAGAACTTTGACCTGAGTGTGTTCTTCGCTTTTTCCTATGGTAATGATGTGATTAACATCAACCGCATTATTATGGAAGGACAAAGAGTTCGTAAGAACATGAATTATTTCGCCTCTTATGCCAACCGCTGGATGCCGGAAAACCAGAACAATGAATATTTCCGCCTCAACGGTGGTGGCCCGCTGGAAGATGCTTATACAACGAGAGTCATTGAGGATGGATCATACATTAAGCTGAAAACAGTTCAGTTGGGATATAATTTCCCTCAGAAATTAATCAGAAGGATAAAACTGAATAACCTGCGTTTGTATGCGTCCGCTCAAAACCTGCTGACGTTTACCAACTACAGCGGCTTTGATCCTGAAGTATCCAAATTCGGTAGTTCGGCTTTACGGCCTGCGTTTGATTATTCGGTATATCCTCACGCCAGAACGATCACTTTTGGTTTAAATGTTTCATTCTAAAGAAAATCAACAATGAAAAAAATACTCATTCCCATTTTGATCCTGTCTGTGGCCGGCGTTTCGTGTAAAAAGTTTTTGGACACCAAGGCCACCGATTTTGCCGTACCCGAACAGTATTATAACACCGAACAGCAGTTGAAAGAGGCACTCGCCGGTGTTTATAATTCAATTACTACAACGGCTACTTATGGCCTTACCCAGGCTTTCTATCTGACAGCCGGAAATGATATAAATTTTTACAAACTAAACACGACCACACCGCATCCTGCTAATTACAATATTGCTACTACGGAAAACAGGATTTACAATACCTGGCGTGATTACTATGATGGAATTAATCGGGCTAATAACCTTCTGGCAAATATCAATAAGCCTACGATGAATGAAAGAGACAGAGGTGTGATTAAAGGCGAAGCTTTGTTTGTTCGGTCATATATTTATTTTATGCTGGTATCACAGTGGGGCGATATTCCTTTATTATTGGAACCAACTGTTGACAGTCGCAAGACTAACCATGCCGCAACTCCTGCAAAGGACGTTTATGAGCAGATATTGAAAGATTTGAAAGAAGCTAAAGACCTGGTGAATACCTATTCTGAAAACGGCACAACGGTACATGCTTCCAAAACAGCCTGTGAAGCCTTGCTGGCAAGGGTTTGTATAAAAATGGCAGGCGAACCGCTCAACGATGCTTCTAAATGGGTTGAAGCAAGAGACTGGGCAGACAGCGTAATTCAGTCCCACGAACATTCTTTGAATCCCGATTACAAACAGGTGTTCATTAACGAATCGGCTGATGTTTATGATGACGCTTATGACGAAATGATTTGGGAGATCGAATTTTGGGGCGACAACAGGGGTGCCATAGATGAAGGAGGAAGATGGTCCATTTACATGGGTGTTCGCACTACCAATCTCAATTATTATTCTTATGGTTATTCGGGGGCTACAGGCTATTTATACAAATTGTATGGTGCTGGTGACCTGCGCCGCGATTGGGCGATTGCTCCTTACAACTTTTATAAAAACAATACCGATATAGAGGTGATGATTGCACCTACCGATATCTACTCAAGAACAGAAGGCAAGTGGCGCAGAAAGTATGAAAAGGGATATCCGGATCTAGCGAATGAGTACAATTCAACCAACTATCCTGTGCTACGCTATGCAGATGTACTGCTGATGTATGCAGAAGCAGAAAATGAAATTAACGGTCCTACGCAAAGGGCTATGGATGCACTGAATGCTGTTCGCCGCAGAGGTTATGGATTTTCACCTACTACACCGGTTACTTCCGTTTCAGTGGTCAGCACTATTACAGTAGGATCGGCCGGTTCAGGCTATCTTACTTCTGAACCGAACATTCCTGTTACATTATCGGGTGGAGGCGGCATAGGAGCTACGGCTATAGCTTCCATCGGACAATCCGGATCTACACTTGGAAAAATTACAGCTATTGCTGTTACTAATCCGGGTTTGGGTTACACCAGCGCACCAACCGTAACCGTCGGTACGCAATGGCAGGCCAATACCAATTTTCCTGCTGGCACTCAGGTTTTTAATGGTAATAATCTTTATACAGTTGTTACTTCCGGCAGTTCAACGGCTATACCGCCAACACAAACAAGCGGTTCTTCCGATCCTGCAGTTACAGGGATCACTTTTAAATATGCCGGTGCAAAAGCAACGGGTACAGCTACTATTGGTTCATCCAAAGTGGATATAACAGGAGTTGGCCAGGATTCACTTCGCAATGCCATCCGTGAAGAAAGGGCAAGAGAACTTTGTTTTGAAGGACATCGCAAATTTGATTTGATCCGCTGGGGCATATTTGTTCCCCGTATGAAAGAAATAGGAGCCGACATGGCAGCTAACCTGCCCGGATCACTTAAGTATGCAGTGAAAGCTTATGACAATGTAGAGCAAAAACATGTATGGTTCCCCATTCCTGAATTGGAATTGACACTGAATCACGACATGGTACAAAACCCAATGTGGAAGTAACATGGATAATTTTTTAAGAAAGATTATCTCTGCTTCTTTACTTCTTTTCAGTTGTTTTCTGTGCAAAGCAGATGATCTGGTATTGGCTTCGCCAAACGTTCGCGCCACAATTGTTCTTGGCAACAAGGCTACAGAAGTGGAAAGATATGCAGCACAGGAACTTCAGAGAGCAATAGGTTTGATGTCGGGGATTAATCTTAATGTTGATGATAAAGGCTTAAATACAGGTGTGCGGATTGTTATCGGCACACCTGCTACCAACAATGAAATAGCTGGTTTAAGCAATAAGCTTAAGCTGAATGGTACCAATGAAGAACAGATAGCTGTACTTCGGCAAGGGAATACGCTTTACCTGGCCGGACAAACACCACGTGCCGCCTTATACGCTACTTACACTTTTTTAGAAGATGTGTTGGGAGCAAGATGGCTTTGGCCAGGAGAAAGTGGAGAGTTTCTTCCAAAGCATGAAAGCATCAGTGTTGGTAATTTGTTCCTGTCTGAAATGCCAGCTATCTCCTGGCGCTCCCTGGCAATAACAGGTGCCCGCGGTGGTGATCCTGATGTTGATACGTGGATGGCCCGTAACAGAATGAATAATATTTCTGTTTCTCCCAGAATCAATCCCGATGACGAAAAATCAAAAGCACGCAGGCAAAAAGGATTCCTTTCCCATATATCCGGTCACAATATTGTGTTGCCCGATTCAATGCTGAAAAAACATCCCGAATACATTGCGGAGTTAGGAGGAAAGAGAGAGTTCCAACCCAGCGCCGCTGTGCAGTTATGCTGGAGCAATCCTGGTGTTCAGGATGAAGTGGCTAAAATGATGGCGTCCTGGTGGGATGAAAATCCATACATAGAATCTATTCGTTTTTATCCTGCCGATAACCAGCGTTATTGTCAATGCGATCAATGCAAAGCCATGGGAGATGTAAGTACCCGCTGGCAAAAATTTTCATCAGCCATTATTGCAAAGGTGGAAAAAACACATCCCGGTGGAAAATACATGACCTATGCTTACCAGGGTTATAAAGCGGTTCCGCAAACACAGCCTGCACCTTTTGATTATATTGGTTATACTTTGTACGATGCCAGCTATCGCCACCTCTTATCGAGCGGTAACAAATACAACCAATTGCCCGTTAGTGAAATTGATGGTTGGCTAAGTAAAGGAGCACGTCTTGGTATAAGAGGTTATGAGTATATTATTTTCAAAGATCCCATGTTTGTCCCCCTGGTTTCATGGGTAGTGGATGAAATGTCCTGGATAAAACATAAAGAATTGATCGCTTACACGTCAGAACTCCCGCCCTATGGTTCGCCACGAAATGCACTTCCTGAAAATACCTATTGGAATGGCAGCCGGATGAGTTTGTATGCAGCCGCAAAGGCTATGTGGAATAACAAACTTTCAGCGGATAGCATTGTAAGAGACTGGTGCACCACAGTGTACGGTCCTGCAGCGGCTCCAATGACAACGTATTACTGGCAAATGGATAATGCCTGGAGAAATGCC
>JAICTW010000164.1 GCA_025936195.1 Flavisolibacter sp. | reverse complement strand
CTTTAACTGCAATAGCATGAATCTCTTTTTTGAGAATAGCGAAATAACTGCGGTCTGCAACGGTGAAGCAAACATGTTTACCCATTCTTCCATTTTATAATGCTGACAGTAGTGCCTTCGCCAACAATGCTTTTAATATCAAACTCACTTACGAGGCGTTTGGCGCCGGGCAGTCCAAGACCTAAACTCTTACCAGTTGAAAAGCCATCTTTCATTGCCTGCTGAATATTGGGAATGCCGGGACCCAGATCTCTGAATGTAAGACGGATCCCATTTTCTCTGCCTTTGGTGATGACCTCAATTAATACGGAACCACCGCTGGCGTATTTGATCATGTTACGTACGAGCTCAGAAGCTGCTGTAATGAGTTTGGTTTGATTAACCAGGCCCATACCGATCTTCACTGCATATTCTTTTACGCGGTTGCGGAACAGTACTACGTCCTGTTCTTTTACAATAAACATGGTTTCTTTATTCAATACTACGATCACCGGCGTCCTCCTCGCTTTCCATGAAGCCGATCTTATGGTGGAGCAGTTCCATTCCTTTTTCAACATTAAGAGCTGTATGTACTCCTTTTAGTTCAAGTCCGAGTTCAATCAGCGTAATGGCCACAGCAGGCTGCATGCCTACCACAACCGTTTCGGCATCCAGTATTTTGGACATGCTGCCGATATTACCCAGAATACGACCCATGAAAGAATCGACAATAGACAGGGCAGAAATATCAATGAGCACACCGCTTGCACCGGTCTTGCTCACCGCCTGCACCAGGTCAGATTCGAGATTAAGGGCCAGGCGGTCGTACAGGTCAACCTGGATGGTAACGAGCAGGAATTTGCCCATTCGCAGAATAGGAATCTTATCCATGGGCTATAGTGAAATTTTTTCTTTTACAGATGATTTTACTACCTGCAATTGCAATAAGGAAAATGCATAGCGCAGGGCATTGGCGAGTGAAGCCTTTGTAATAATGCTGGAAAGATCGATGCCGAGGTGCACTACGGTTTGCGCTATTTCGGGACGAATGCCACTGATGATACACTCCGCACCCATCAGTCTTGTAGCACTAACGGTTTTAATTAAGTGTTGCGCTACCAGTGAATCTACAGCTGGTACGCCGGAGATATCCAGAATGGCAATGCCGCTGCCGGTGGCTACTATTTCCTGTAATAAATTTTCCATCACTACCTGTGTTCTTGCACTATCCAATGTACCAATAATAGGAAGAGCAAGAATACCATCCCATACACGGATAACAGGAGTAGAGATTTCAGTGATCTCGTCTGTTTGGCGAAGAATCACTTCTTCTCTTCCCTTAATAAAGGTTTCGAAGGTGGTCATACTAAAGCCGTCAATAAGCTTATTCACTTTGATAGTAGAATCATATAAAGCTTCGGGATTGTCTTTTATTTCGTTTTGAAGTGTTTGAAGTAAGGCTTCTTTTAAACTGAGTACATAGAGACCGGTTTCTTTAGGGGTGAAGCCCTGTCTGGCCCTTGTGATGGAAATGCCGGAAAGAATCTCCGATACGTTTTCAAAATCGGGCGAGGCACTGTTGCCAATGTTGGTTTCGTTTAATGCCTTCAGCAGGCCATCGAGCAATTCCTCGGATTGTTCGCGAAGGTCTTCATTGCTCATCAGGTCTTCCCGAAGAGATTCATCGGACAGCTGGTTTTTCATCCATTCTTCGAGGATGAATTTCTTTCTGCGCTGCAAAATTTTTGAAGCATCGTACTTCATACTAATTAACTGTTTTTTGGTCAGGAATAAGAGAGTAAAAATTAAAATGAATTGATTAACCGAAGACAGAATGGAGAATAGTTGTGGAGTATTAACCGTTGTGTTAAGGGGAATGAATTCAATTGTATTAAAGGTAGGGGATTCGATGGGGAGTGAAAAAGAAATATTATGGTACGAAATGTTATTTCACGGCTTATGCGAAATGCAATTGATTTTCGTCCTGCAGTCACCTAACGGGGCGAAGCAACCTTGCCAATGCAATGGACAGGCTCAACATCTTTGTTTATGAATTATAGCTCTATAAATTACCGGACACAACAGGTAATGGAATGTACCTCTTCTTCAAGAATAGTTTTTTCATTAGATGTTTTTTGGGAAAGATTCCGGAGACTGGTTCAGTTCCAGCCTGGCAATTATTTCTGCAATCAAACCGGTCCAGCCTGTTTGGTGCGATGCCCCAATTCCTCTGCCATCATCACCATGAAAACATTCATAGAACAAAATCAGGTTCTTGAAGTGTTCATCATAAGTGAATAATTTTTTTTGCCCGTTAAAAATCCTTTTCCCCTCATGGTTAGTTATAAAAATTTCAATCAGACGTTTCCTTAGTTCATCTACGACTGTCTTAAGGTTCACAATATTTCCTGATTGTGCAGGCAATTCAACAAGTAATTCTTCATGAAAATATTCATGATATTTCTCCAATGAATAAATGATCAAATAATTCATCGGCATCCAAACAGGCCCACGCCAGTTAGAGTTACCTCCAAACAAATCCGATCTTGATTCGCCCGGTTGATAATTGAGACCAAATTCTTTTCCATCAATAACAATCGTGTAGGGCTTTTGATGGATCTTTGAAAGCGACCGGATGCCAAAGGGAGATAAAAATTCATTTTCATCAAGCAGGGCAGATAAAATTTTTTTTAATCGTTTATAGGGCACTAAAGAAAGCAGTATTCCTTCCTTTTCATCAATATCTTCTATAACCTGGTATTGATTATTTTTCTGACGGTATCGAATAAACCATTTTAAACGGCGATGGAATTCCGGCACTTTTTCCAGTAATTCTTTATCAATAACATGAACTGAAAACAATGTTGTAAGTCCAACGAGTGATCGAACTTTAAGAGGAATGAATTCTCCATTTGGCATTTTCAAAACATCATAAAAAAATCCTTCCTCTTCATCCCAGGCTCCCGGAAAATCTTTGCTGATTTGATTTAATGAACTGGCGATATAAGTGAAATGCTCGAAGAATTTAGTAGCAAGATCTTCATACGCTTTATTGGACTGTGCCAGTTCTAACGCTATTTCCAGCATGTTCAGACAATACATCCCCATCCACGCCGTACCATCCGCCTGTTGTAAAATACCTCCGCCGGGAACATTATTTCTGTCAAACAACCCGATATTATCCAATCCCAAAAAACCACCTTCAAAAACATTGTTATTAAATCTGTCTTTGCGGTTCACCCACCAGGTAAAGTTGATCAACAGCTTTTGAAAAGCTCTTTCGAGAAAAAGTGTATCTCCAATGCCGGTTCGTTCTTTGTCTATTTTGTAAACCTGTAGGCATGCCCATGCATGCACCGGTGGATTTACATCACTGAACGACCATTCGTAAGCAGGCAACTGCCCGTTTGGGCTCATATACCATTCTCTTAATAAAAGTACCAGTTGATCTTTGGCAAATTGTGCATCTAACGTTGCAAGCGGGATGCAGTGAAAAGCAAGATCCCATGTGGCATACCAGGGATATTCCCATTTATCGGGCATGGAAATAATGTCTTCATTATTTAGTGTCAACCAATCGCTGTCGCGACCATACTTTCTTTGTTCCGGTGGTGCCGGCTGACCTTTATCGCCGTTTAACCAGGAAGGAATATCAAAATAATAAAATTGCTTGTTCCATAACATGCCTGCGAAAGCCTGTCGTTGAATATTTTTCAGGTCTTCATTTTCTGATTGAATAAGCTGACTGTAAAATTCATCTGCTTCCTGTATTCGTTTGATAAACACTTCATCGAATTCGTTTTTCAAAGGGTTTTGTAAAGGCTGTTTGCTTAACCGCAACTTTATAGTTACAGAATCTCCTGATTCTATATTAAAGGAATAAAGCGGAGAACATTTTGTACCAACCTTTTTGTTTTGGAATAAGGTGAAATCATTTTTCAAAACAGCATCATGAAACGCATCTTTTGTAAAAGGGTTTTTATTGGGTGCATTGTACAAACGATCTGTGTTGGTTTCATTTTCTGTAAACAGAACGTTGGCTGTTTTTTGAAAATAAAATGAATACGGTCCAGCCGTGGTGTTTGTGATCTTTAATTCTCCAATAGCGTCGTTATCTATTAATCCAATTACCGGCTTCTCTTTAGTCAAGCCATAAGACCAAAGATTGCGCATCCATAAAGTAGGTAACAAATGTAGCGGCGCTTTATTGGCAGAACGATTGTACGCCGTTATCCTTATGCAAATATCTTCTTCATCATTTTTGGCATATTCAATATAAACATCAAAATAGCAGTTGTTATTAAACACGTCGGTATCAACAATTTCGTATTCATCATCCTCTCTATTTCGTTTTTGATTTGTTTGTTCAAGGTCATGATACGGGAAAGCGGAATGCGGATATTTGTACAAATATTTCATGTAGGAATGCGTAGGCGTATTATCAAGATAGTAATACAGTTCTTTTACATCCTCACCATGATTGCCGTTAGTTGGTGTGAGGCCAAATAATCTTTCCTTTAAAATTTCATCCCTGCCATTCCATAAAGTAATCGCAAAGCACATTCTCTGGAGATGATCAGAAATGCCAGCTATCCCATCTTCTCCCCAGCGATAGGCTTTAGAACGGGACATATCATGCGTGCAATAATTCCAAACATCACCATCAGCACTGTAATCTTCTCTTACCGTTGCCCACTGCCGTTCAGATAAATAGGGTCCCCACTTCAACCAATTTTTAGTGTTGGAATAATTTTCATTCAGCCGTTTCTGTTCCTCGGTAATTTTATCACACATTGTTTTTTTGTTAGGGGATTTCTCTATAAGAATTAGAATTGCCGGAAGCAAGCGAGGTTACGTTCTCATCATTTAATTTTCAATACCGCATATTTAGTGATCACTGTGCCCTGTTCATTTACTTTCTCAAAATGCAGTAAACGTAAATTGATATCAAGGTTTACATCTGTTGCAAAGTTGGCACCTGTTCCAAATATCTTAGGCTCAATCGTCAGCCATAATTCATCTATTAATTGTTCTTTTAAAAATGATGTGGCAACATGTGGCCCTCCAACTACAAGCATTTGCTTGTAGCCTTCACTTTGGAACCGCTTCACCAATTCAAACGGCGACTCGTTTGTAAATTCGATCTGTCCCGGGACTTGCAGATTTTTATATTTATCAGTATGGCTTGTCATGATAATAAACCGGTGATTTACTGAAGGTTTAAATGTATCAGCATTGAATGTGTTGCTGCCCATGACAATCAGCCTGGATTCTTCCAATATATTTTTATAGTAATCCTGGTCCTGGTGAGATGACCACGAGCTAACATGAGGTTCGCCCCATTTTGTTACTTTGCCATCGAGTGATGATACAAATATGAGTATGGTCTTCATCCTGTATTTTAGTCAACTTTTTGAAAGCCTACAGATTTTTTGTACAGCAACCTGTTCCGTTTTATCGCTTTGATTCCATATTGCGGATCTTCTTTGCTGCCACGATGAATATAGTCTTTATTGCCTTTCACAATAGTACCGGACACATAACCGGCTTCTGAATTCCGGGGTACTTGATCGCCAACTTAAACTTTCTCTTTACGTTTTGTATCATCCAATCATTTTGACTTATTTCGGCTGGTAGCTTCCAGGCACAGTGCGAAAACTGATTGCCAAACGGTTCCATCCATTTATGGCAATGATCGCCATGGTTAAAGCAACCATTTCTTTTTCATCAAAATGCTCACGAACCGAATTATACAAGGAGTCCGGCACATCATTCTCTGAAATCAACGTCAATGCTTCTGTCCACTCCAATGCGGCACGTTCCCGTTTGGTATAAAAAGGAGTTTCACGCCATGCACTTAAAGCATACAAACGTTGCTCTGTTTCGCCTGCTTTGCGAGCATCTTTGGTGTGCATATCCAAACAATAGGCACAGCCATTTATTTGAGAAGCCCTTGTTTTTATAAGCTCATATAAGTTATGTTCAAGTCCGGAGCTGGCTGCAAATTTTTCAACTTCCATCATTGCTTTTAACGCTTCGGGGTAAACCTTTGCATAGTTTAATCTTTGTTCCATATCTTATTCTTTTCGTTGTATCAATCAATGTTTTTCCATTTCATCCATTGCAATGGTTGCATGGGCATAAGCTGCACCTGCACGCATTTCAGCAGCTACCCAAATAGCTTCCATAATTTCCTCCTTGCTGGCTCCTTTTCGCATGGCCTGTTTGGAATGCGACCTGATGCAATAAGGACACTGCGTCACATGTGCTACAGCAACTGCAATCAATTGCTTATCATGAGAGACACTTACTTGATTGATGTCAGTTTCTTTCATATCTGGATCTAAAATATGATGAGTTTTACATTGTACTTACTCCAAATGCCAAGGGTATCCCAAGCATAGACACAACTCTTTCTGTCCCAATCAATATCTTTCACCTTAGATTGGTCTACTTTAGTGAAGGCTCCGGATATT
>JAICTW010000625.1 GCA_025936195.1 Flavisolibacter sp. | reverse complement strand
TTTCTTTTGGGTAGCAAGAATGATCATGGCCGGTGAAGAATACATGCACGAAAAGCCTTTTAATGATGTGTATTTCACAGGAATGGTGCGTGATAAGCTGGGAAGAAAAATGAGCAAGAGCCTTGGCAATTCACCTGATTTGCTAGAGTTGATTGAACGCTTTGGCGCCGATGCCGTTCGTTTTGGAATATTGATCTCCGCTCCTGCCGGCAATGATCTTTTATTTGACGATAGCAGTTGCGAACAAGGAAGGAACTTCAACAATAAAATATGGAACGCTTTGAAGCTGGTGAAGATGTGGGAGGGAAAACTTCAAACTTCAAACTCCAATCTTCCAACTTCAAACTTTGCTGTTCAATGGTTTGCTAACCGCTTGAATGAAGTGAAAGCCCATGTGGAAGAGATGTACAAACAGTTTCGCCTAAGCGAAGCATTGAAAACAATTTATTCGCTGATATGGGATGATTTCTGCAGTTGGTACCTGGAATGGGTGAAGCCCGGATTTGAACAACCAATCGAAGCATCAGTTTATGAAAGAACAGTTGAATTTTTCACGGAGTTGATGCAGCTCCTGCAACCCTTTATGCCTTTCGTTACCGAAGAAATTTATCATCAGTTGAAAGAAAGAAAAGATGATCTCTGCGTAAGGCAATTTACTCCTGCTAAAAAAACTAGTGCAGCCATACTCCAACAGGGCGAATTGTTGAAACAAATTATTTCTTCCATTCGCGATGCAAGAGTGAAGAATACTATCAAGCCGAAAGATAAAATAACACTCTACATCCAAACCACAGACGAAAAAAGTTTTGCTGCTATTGAATCAATTTTAAGCAAACAGGTAAATGCACAAGCCATCCACTTTACAAAAGATGCTGTGCCCAATTCAATTGCAATTGTTGTTGGTTCAACCAAATTCTTTATTGAAACAGAAAATGAATTGGATGTTTCCTCACAAAAAGAACAATTGCTGAAAGACATCGAATACCAAAAAGGATTTCTGGCATCTGTAGAAAAGAAATTGAGCAATGAACGTTTTGTTCAAAACGCAAAGTCCGAAGTGGTAGAATTGGAAAGAAGAAAAAAAGCTGATGCTGAACAAAAAATAAAGGCACTGGAAGAAAGCCTGAATGCATTGGCCTGATACAAGCACATAATTTTTATAAGGCCGTTCAACATTCTCACCGGAACGGCTTTATTTTTTAACACACCGTTAATAGAATCACAAAGCAGGACGGCTGCAAATTCTCCAGTAATCTAATATCATTTTCATCATCTCTTTCAACTCCCTCATATTATTTGGTTTTACGAAAAATCCCTGCACACACAATTGAAAAGCCTGTGCAATCATATTATTATCCGACGATGTTGTTAAAAAAACAAAAGGAATATTTTTACTTCTTAGCTGGTCATGATCATTGATAGACTTCAAAAAATCAATGCCTGTCATTGCCGGAACGTTAATATCGGAAATAATCAAAAAAGGCCGTTCTATCGTGGACAGCAAATAATTCAATGCATCCATGCAGGAGTCAAAGAAGCGAAGGATATTCGGCACTTTTAAATCGTCCAGTATCTCCTTCAATAATTCCTGATCATCAACATCATCTTCCACTATTATGATAGGACCAGATTTCGGCATTCAGTATTCTTTTGTCCTGATAAAGACAAAACAATGCCAAAAATTAATTCGTACACAATTACTCTGCTATAAAATGAAGTTCTGCGCTATTAATCAATGACTAATCCATTCTTAATCATGTCGTGGAATAACAATTCCTTTTAACTTACGGTACATCTCTGTTGCATATTCATCGGTCATGCCGCTGAGATAATCCAAAGCGTTCATAACCTTTTCATACTTCGACGTTGCCAGTTCAAATTCGGTAAACTGGTAAGGAAACAAACGCAAAACTTTTTGTTCTTTATGCGAAGGATGTTCTTTTATGAGTGCAGGTACAAACAAACTTAGTAATTCGGACATTACATTATAGCCCGCAATTTCAATTTGTATCACACTATCGTGTTGGTAAATTTTTTCGAGTGAAATTTTCTGGACCACACCTAATGCTCCGTAGGAGTTTTCAATAGCATCAATCAAAGTATCGTTGTAATTGCCCTCCAATAACTCCCGTTGATGACTGAGAAAAACATCGGTTGCTTTATTTGCTAAAAGATTAATGATTCTTGCTCTCAAAAAAGCAATGGCTTCGCTGGTATCTTCAATGTCTTTGTAATAACCATAGATTCTGTCAGCATCTTCTTTATTCAAACTCCTGATCACCTGCATGAAGGATTCTTCTATTTCATGCTTGCGCAAAATTCCCAGGCGCTGCGCATCTTCCATATCAACAATGCTATAACAAATATCATCAGCCGCTTCTACTAGGTAAACAAAAGGATGACGTTTAGAAATTACTGGCTCGCTGCTTTCCTCAACCATCTGCAGTTCCTGCATAATTTTTAAAACCGTTTCTTTTTCCGTTTGAAAAAAACCGTATTTTTTTCGATGCTTGAACTGTTTGCTCACTGCCACCGATTCGCAGGGATATTTTAATATAGAAGCAATAGTAGTATAGGTTAATCCAAAGCCGCCTTTAAATCGTCCGCGAAAACGATGCGTTAATATTCGAACGGCATTGGCATTGCCTTCGAACGAAGTGAGGT
>JAICTW010000006.1 GCA_025936195.1 Flavisolibacter sp. | reverse complement strand
TACGGCGCCATTGCAATTGGATGATGCGCAGGTAACCTGGGTGCTTGCTGATGAAAGCCGGCATCTTGCTGTTCCGCAAATCAATCTTCGTTTCAATTATCCGGTAAAAACAGATGATCTGAAAGATAAATTCAAAGTGGATGTTGAAGGTGTGAAAACAGATTTTTCTATTCAAAACATTGGAACCACCAATGAGATTACTATTCGTTTGAACGGCTTCAAAGCAGAAGATAAAAATTATGAGGCCAATATCACCATTGATAAAGGTTTGAAACCTGAAAAAGGAGAGAATGCTACCAAAGATCCGATCAAAACTATTTTGTCCATTCCTTCTCCTTATGTGCTTAACATCAACAGTGTGGAATCGGAGCATGATGGAACAGAAGGTTTGGTACACATTTACACCAGCCAGCAATTGAATGGGCAGAACATTTCCGATTTTATTAAGTTTAGTCCAGGTGTTAGTTACACTGTTCAATATGAAGATTATGGCGTAACACTGCGCAGCGATAGGTTTGATGCGGAGAACAGTTACACATTTACCATCAATAAAGGTTTGCGTGGAAATGTTGGTGGTGTGTTGAAAGAAGAGTATAATGGAAGTGTTGCTTTCGGACAATTGGAATCGGATATCAAATTCACCATAGCAAGGCAATTTATCTTTCAAAAAAAGGTGGAGGCAATATTGAAGTGAAGATCACCAATACGCCGAAGGTCAGGTTGGTCATCTCAAAAATTTACGAGAATAATTTATTGATGGCAGATCGTTATGGCTACGAACCAAATGATGCGGACAATTCAGATAACGCCGACGCAGATTACGCATCCTACAATGAAAGCGAAGAAGGAGATTACGAATACAGAAGTTACAGCAATGATATTGCAGGAGATATTATTTATACAAAAGAAATTGACACCCGTTCTTTACCAAAGTCTGGTTCGGGAAGATTGCTGAACATCTCTCAGTTTGAGGACAGATTACCGGAGTCGAAAGGCATTTATCATGTGATGATCCGTTCTTCAAAAGATTATTGGGTTCGCGACAGCCGCTTCATTTCGTTCTCCGATATTGGATTAATCGCAAAGCAGGGAACCGATAAAATGTTCGTCTTTGCCAATTCCTTGAAAACGGCTAACGCTATTGAAGGAGTAACCATTAATGTATATGGTGGCAACAACCAATTAGTGGGAACAGCAGCAACCAACGCAGAAGGTGTGGCTGAAGTTCCTATTGCTGTAAAAAATTACAAAGGATTTAAGCCGGCAATGGTCATTGCAAAAACTGCGGATGACTTTACCTATTTGCCTTTTAGCAAAACACGAGTGAATACATCGAGATTTGATGTAGGAGGCAAAAGAAATAATGTAACCGGGTTGGACGCTTTCATTTATGCCGAAAGAGATATTTACCGTCCGGGAGAAAAAATAAATTATTCATTGTTGCTGCGCGACAGAAACTGGAAAAGCCCGGGAGAGATTCCGGCTAAAATAAAATTCCTTTTACCCAATGGAAAGGAATTAAAATCCTTCCGTAAAAGTTTGAATGAACAAGGTGCAATGGATGGAAGTTTGGATATTTCCACTTCTGCAATTACCGGCAGTTATTCTATGGAGTTGTATAGTTCAAATGATGTTTTGCTGGGTACTAAAAATTTTCAGGTGGAAGAATTTGTTCCCGACAGAATTAAAGTAACGGCAAAATTGAACAAGCCTTATCTGCAACCTTCCGATGAAGCTTCTTTACAGATCAACGCCGTAAACTTTTTCGGTCCGCCTGCTGCAAATAGAAAATATGAAACGGAAATTCAGGTGAAGCAAAAACAATTCTCTTCAAAAAAATATTCCGGCTACGATTTCACATTGACCAATCAAAAAGAATTTTTTGATAAGGACGTTCGTGAGGGAACAACGGATGCAAATGGCAATGCTGTTATTAATTATTCTGTTCCGTCTCTGTATGTCAACAAAGGCTTGCTGCAGGTGAATTTTTATACCACTGTTTTTGACGAAACCGGAAGGCCGGTGAGCAGAACTACTTCTTCGGACATCTATACTCAAAACATTTTCAACGGAATTAAAGACGATGGCTATTACTATTATGCATTAAACCAGCCGGTGAAATTTTTATTGGTTTCATTGAATAAAGATGGAGATGTTGCTCCGGCAAATGCAAGGGTGCAGGTGATCAAGCATGAATACCGGACAGTGCTCAGTCGCAACGGAAGTTACTTCAGATATGAATCACAACAACAGGATAAAGTAATGGCCGATAATGAAATTACGGTGAGTGAAAACACGGTTTATAATTATGTGCCACACTCACCCGGCGATTATGAAATAAGAGTGTATCGTCCAAGTGCGAATGTTTATGTGAGCAAAGATTTTTACAGCTATGGTTCCTGGGGAGCAGATAACACTTCATTTGAAGTGAACACGGAAGGCAATATTGATATTTCATTAGATAAAGAATCGTACAACAGTGGTGATCATGCAAAGCTCACATTCAAAACTCCATTCAGTGGAAAAATGTTAGTGACTGTTGAAACGGATCATGTATTGTCTTATCAATATGTAGAAGTTTCAAAAAAGCTCGCAAGCATTGATCTGGATTTGAAAAGCGAATATGTTCCGAATGTTTATGTCACGGCAACTTTAATCAAACCACATGAAGTATCGGGAATTCCCTTGACCGTTGCGCATGGATTTCAAAACATCAAAGTGGAAGAGAAGGGAAGAAGAATTCCTGTGGAGATCACCGCACAGAAAACTTCACGTTCCAATACACATCAGAAAGTAAGAGTGAAAGCAATTCCCGGGAGTTATGTTACACTGGCTGCGGTTGACAATGGTGTGTTGCAGGTAACGGATTTTAAAACTCCTGATCCATACGGTTATTATTATCAGAAGAAAGCCTTGCAGGTAACTGCTTTTGATATGTATCCTTTATTGTTTCCTGAATTGAGAGGAAGACTAAGCAGCACCGGCGGTGATGGTGAATTGAGTTTGGATAAGCGGGTAAATCCAATGCCGGCAAAACGATTTAAGATCATGTCGTATTGGAGCGGATTGAAAAAAGTAAACGGAAATGGTGTGGCTGAATTTGAATTTGATGTTCCACAGTTCAATGGTCAAATCCGTTTAATGGCCGTTGCTTTCAAAGATGAAAAGTTTGGTTCATCAGAAAATACAACAACTATTGCTGATCCGATTGTTTTGAGCAGTGCATTGCCAAGATTTATGAGTCCGAGTGATACCGTAATGGTTCCTGTAACCATAACGAACACAACGAGCAAACTTGCCAATGGGCAGGCAAGTGTTTCCGTTACTGGACCAGTGAAAGTTTTAGGACTGAATGCACAAAATATTTCTATCGCTCCAAACAGTGAAGGAAGAACGATGTTTCAAATCGTTGCGGAACCCACTGTAAATATTGCCAACATTACGGTTCATGTAAATGCATTGGGAGAGAAATTCAAGGAAGAAACAGAGATCTCCGTTCGTCCGCCTTCCACATTGCAAAAAACTTCGGGCAGCGGCTCTATTGCTGGCGGTTCTTCTCAAACGATTTCTATTCCACAAAACAATTATTTGCCGGGAAGTTTTAAATATGATCTGATCATCAGCCGTTCGCCTGTTGCAGAAATTTACAAGCAATTAAAATTTTTGGTGCAATATCCTTATGGTTGTACCGAGCAAACTGTTTCAGCCGCATTTCCACAATTGTATTACGGTGATTTTGCCGATGCCATGGGAGTGAAGAACGACAGTAAACAAAATGCGAACTCGAATGTAATGGAAGCCATCCGCAAAATAAAAATGCGGCAATTGTACAATGGCGCTGTTATGCTCTGGGATAATGATGATACGGAGAACTGGTGGGCTACGGCTTATGCAGCGCATTTCTTACTCGAAGCGAAAAAAGCAGGATTTGATGTGGACAACAGCTTAATTGAAACCATGCTTTCTTATCTGGCCAAACGATTGAGAACAAAGGAAACCATCAACTATTATTATAACCGTGATCAAAATAAAAAAATTGCACCGAAGGAAGTTGCATACAGTTTGTATGTATTGGCTTTGGCAGGAAGGAGCGATGTTTCGGCAATGAACTATTATAAAGCCAATCAAAATTTATTGGCACTCGATAGCAAATATTTATTGTCGGCTGCTTATGCAGTTTCAGGCGATAGACGTTCGTACACGCAAATGCTTCCGCATTCATTCAGCGGTGAAGAATCTGTTCAGGAAACCGGTGGAAGTTTTTACAGCCCTTTGCGTGATGAAGCCATTGCCTTGAATACATTGGTGGATGTTGATCCGGGCAATGCACAAATTCCGGTGATGCGAAGACATGTTGCCGATCGGTTGAAATCAGATCCATGGATCAACACGCAGGAAGCAGCCTTTTCATTTTTAGCATTAGGAAAATTGGCAAGAATGGAAGGCAAATCGAATGTTACTGCAGAAGTGAAAGTAAATGGAAAATCTGTTGCCAAAATCAATGGCGACTGGAAAGGAAGCAGCGATCAATTAAAATCAAATTCAATGGAAATTGTCACCAAAGGAAATGGACGTTTGTATTATACCTGGGTTGCCGAAGGCATCAGTTCAACAGGTGCTTATAAGGAAGAAGATAATTACATCAAAGTAAGAAGGCAATTTTACGATCGTTATGGAAATGCAATTAATGGAACAACCTTCAAACAAAATGATCTGATCATTGTTGAACTGAGTTTGGAAAGTGCTTACAATTCGCCAATTGAAAATGTTGTATTGACCGATCTGCTGCCTGCTGGTTTTGAAATTGAAAATCCGAGAACAAAAGAAATTCCCGGAATGGATTGGATCAAGGAGGAATCAACGCCGGTTGCTTTGGATGTTCGTGATGACCGCATTCATTTCTTTGTGAATGCTTATTCTCAAAGACAGAAATATTACTACGCGGTTCGTGCAGTTTCATTGGGAAATTTCAAACAAGGCCCTGTGAGTGCAGATGCCATGTATAATGGGGAGATCCATTCCTATCATGGAGCGCAGATGATCAGGGTTATCCAATAGAATGAATCAATTAGCTTCTTCTGTTTTTGCGGCCGACTCATTTTGCTTATTCTTTTGTTTCTCCTGGTTGGCAGATTGTTGTCTATTAATTTGTGGCGGGAAGATCAGGATTCCACAGACTGGCTTAATGTTTGCTAATGCAGGATGATTTTTATGCCATTTCAATAATGGTTTGGGAAGCTCATTAGTCCTTTGAAAATCGGAGAACGCCAAAATACCATCTATGAAGAACGCCTGTAAACTGCACTATCTTTTAATACTTTTTTTCAGCTGCTTTTATTTTTCTGTGTTTGCACAGTCCATACCCACCGCTAATGACCGTGTACCACCTTACACCGAGTCGTTTGGCTATGGAAGTAATATGGGATACTACAGCGGATGGAATGACAACAAAATAGCGGACGTTATCAGCGGTGCCGGCGCAAATACTTTACGTGCCACTTTACCTGATAATTTTTTAGAAACGTGGGGAACCAATGTCCGTCTGGAAGCTTTTGCACATTACAGCACGGAACTGGGTATGAAGAATATTGTTTGTTTTATTGAAGGTCCTTCTTCTGCTCATCAGGACCCAACAAGCTACCCAGGCAATACACAGTCTTCAAAACTTTTTGCCAATTTGTATGAGCCGATCTGGAATGAAGATGGCTCGGTTAATCAAAATAATTATTATGCTTATTATGTGTACAAACTGGTGCAGGCGTATGGTAAGTACATAAACATTTGGGAAGTGGTGAACGAGCCGGATTTTACCTGGAATGCTGATGTTTCGCAATGGCTGACCCGTGCGCCGCTGCCTTCCGAAATGGCTAATGTTCTGGCGCCTTTTTATCATTACATCCGCATGCTTCGTATTACCTGGGAAGTGATCAAAAAGTACAATCCGGATGATTATGTTACTCCGGGTGGCATTGGTTACGATACATTTTTGGACGCCCTGCTTCGATATACCGATAATCCAACCGACGGCAGTGCTACTTCGCAATATCCAAATAAGGGAGGCGCCTATTTTGATATAGTGAGCTTTCACGATTATCCCGGCTATTCTTTGCGCTACTGGAATAACAGTATCGGTAATTTCAGCTATATCCGTAACTCTGACTATGCGGCTGCAGAAGTGATCAATCAAAGAAACCGCATGGAAGCAGTGTTGGAGAAGTATGGATACAATGGTGCTGTTTATCCTAAAAAATATCTGATCATAACCGAAACCAATGTAAGTCGCCGTACTGTGGACTGGCGCTATGGCAGCGACGAAATGCAGCGGAACTTTGGTATGAAAGCCCTGGTGCTGGCACAAAAAAATGACATTAAGCAGGTGCATATTTTTGGTGTTGCCGAATCTATAAATGCACCATCGCCGGCAACAGTAATCAGCAGTTCTGATGAATATGGATTGATGGGCCTTTATGAAAACCTGAACCGCGATGCGCCGGGAAGTCAAAAACTGACGCAGTTGGGAACCGGCTATAAAACCACAAGCCAGGTTCTAAATGGATATACGTATGACGCTGCAAGAACAAACGCCATGAATTTACCGGCGGATGTGGAAGGTGGTGCTTTTAGCAAAAACGGAGACTATGTATATGTTCTTTGGGCAAAAAATCCCAGTGATGCCACAGAAGTTTTTTCTGCTGCTTATTCGTTTCCTGCTGCATGGAATTTGTATATCGCCGAAAGAAAGGAATGGGATTATTCTTCAACCGGAACTTCTACGCGGCAATCTTCAAAGGCCATTACACTTAGCAGCGCTCCTTCTTTTTTTCAGTTGTTACCGTCTGATCCATTGCCCATAATGCTGGTAAATTTTAGCGGTCAGTTGCAAAATGATCATGTGCTTTTGCGATGGTCAACCAATTCGGAACACAACAGCAGCGGATTTGAAATTCAACGGTCATCCGACGGAAATGATTTTTCCAATATTGCTTTTGTGCCCGCGGCCGGAAATAGCAGTTCTGTTCAACAATATCAGTATACCGATACACAACCTGGTTCTGATAAAAATTATTACCGCTTAAAGATGATGGATAAGGACGGACAATTTAAACTCAGTAATGTGATTTTCGTGAGCAAGGAAGGGGCGGTTCAAAATATATCTGTTGTTAATCCTTTTAATGATAAAATAGAATTGCAATTGACAAAATTCCCGGTTGGTAAGGTGGTGGTGGATTTGTTTGATCTTTCGGGAAAACGTATTGGCACGAAAGAATTTTCAAACAATACACAGGTTGTACTCCGTTTCAATAATCGTCTTGGTTTATTGAGCAAAGGTGTATATGTGCTTAGAATTAATGCAGACCAAAAAGAGTTCCGGATGAAATTGGTGAAGCAATGATCAGATATTTTGGAGTACACACGTTCATACAATAGTGTCTTTGAGAAGACGCCAGAATGAATTTGTAAAAAGCAGTTGCTTTACAAACGATCTGCCGATAAAACAAGAAGTTGTAAACTTGCGTTCCAATTTTATTTCAGCTACAATGCCATTTATATTTGCGCACCCTGCTGCCATTCTTCCGTTCAGTTATTTGCCAAAGAAATATGTTTCATTTACCGGCCTGGTAGTTGGAAGCATGATCCCTGACCTGGAATATTTTCTTCGTTTTTCGGCCACAAGTTATTTCAGTCATACCTGGGCCGGGCTTTTCTGGTTCGATCTTCCTGCTGCGCTGATCATGTGTTTTGTCTTTCACAATCTTGTGCGCAATGAATTGATCCTTCATTTGCCAAGACCGCTCTTGCTTCGCTGCGTTCATTGCCTTTCGTTTAACTGGAATGCCTGGTTTCGCAAAAACTGGTTTGTAATTATTTTTTGTATTATGATTGGAACGGCCACACATCTTATCTGGGACTATCTGACACATGAAACCACCAGCTCGATTGAGCAAACTAATTATATTCAAAACAAAACCATTCCCTACAAAGACACGGTTGTATATTATCTGTATTGGGGATTGAATTCTGTAATAGGAGTGGCTTTATTGGCGGGTGCCTTTTGGAAAATGCCGCATCCGGGTAAATGGCAAATAGTTTCTTCCGGCAAAAATTACTGGCCAGTGATTCTAGTAATAACAATTGTAATCGTACTGATCAGAATAGTTATGAACAGCGATTTGAATCTTGTGATTTTTGTGGATAGTTGCATTGCTGCTTTCCTTATTGCATTGCTTGTAACTTCAATGGTGATGAGGAAATATCAACACCATTCAAAGCCCTTTCTCAAAAACGTTGAATGATCAAAGGAAAATGGATGGCACATTTGTTGAAACACTCTTCAAAAAGGAGGTTCAGATGGCTAACGATCGTGATAGAAGAACAGTTTATCATGTGGTGCCGAATGCATCGGCTGAAAGATGGGTGGTTTCGCAGGAAGATGCCGATTTCAGGCGTGAATTCGACAGGAAAGAAGATGCTGTGGAGTTTGCTAAAGACCGGGCACGGCATGCTGGATTGGGACAGGTAAAAGTGCATAAGCATGATGGCAATATGGAGTATGAATCCACTTATGGTGATGATCCGAGACAATCACCCAGTTAATGGTTCATGATATTTGTTTGTAAGTAAATAGAAGTTTTACATTCAGCTCTGGGCTCTATGGAGCACAGAGTTTTGAATGTTTGTATCTGTACAAAATCTGTATCACAGTCATTCTCTAATAACGATCATTCAGCCAAAAAGCTGAGCGCAACTCTGGCAATAACTATTCTGATATATTACCATCTCAATATCTAATATCTCCTGCCAATAAATGCCCTTCGCAATAAAGCCACAATCAGTGTAAATAAGGCAGAACCGATGACTGCCCATACAATGGGAAAGGCTTTCCCCTGAATTGTAATCTGGAATATTTTGGGCAGCCCAAATTCGCCTGCAATCCACAAACCAATATAAGCGCCAATAAAACCAACTACAATGGATACCAGACATCCACCCAAATCATAACCTGCCAGCGCCTGTCCTATTGAACCGCAAATGGCTGCAATCAACAGGAGAACTAAAAATCCCATTAGTGTCATAGCCTAAAATTTAATTTAAAGAATTGATCCCTCACCTAAATAAATCCATCACCAAAATGATTTCTAAAAAAGCTGTGCCAACTACCGCTTCATCTTTTCATTTAGATTGCTGCTTTCTTTACATTTGATAAACATCATTCCACCAAACTGTAAATCTCCATGAAGCAATTTTTCTGTTTACTGAGCCTGGCTTTTATTTTTCTAATCTCCTGCAATAATTCAGCAACGGTTAATTCCAGTTCCGGTAGAAAAGATTCAGCAGAATCGTATGCAGCACAACATCTGGCCGGATATGCCACAGTAAAGCTCACGACTGATCTTGCTCTTACCGAAAAGGAAAAGCAAATGATCCCATTGTTGATTGAGGCATCAAAAATTATGGATACTCTTTATTGGAATCAATGCTACGGTCACAGGGATAGTTTGCTCGACGCAGTTCAGGATGAAAAAACAAAAGAGTTTATCCGGATCAATTACGGCCCATGGGATAAATTAAATAACGATACGCCATTTGTGGCAGGCGTTGGTCCCAAGCCTTTGGGCGCCAACTTTTATCCTGCCGATATTACTAAAGAAGAAATTGAGAAATCGGATTTGAAAGAAAAGCATGGACAATATTCGCTGATAAGAAGAGACAGTACCGGAAAATTAATTTCTATTCCTTATCATATTGCGTATAAAGAGCCTTTGCAAAGAGCATCGTCTTTGTTGAAGCAAGCTTCTGATTTGGCGGAAGATCCGGGTCTGAAAAAATATTTACGGCTTCGTTCACAGGCATTGCTCACCGATAATTTTACAACAAGCGATATTGCCTGGCTCGATATGAAGAACAATGGCATTGATATCATTATCGGCCCAATTGAAAACTATGAAGACCAGTTGTACAATGCACGCAACGCTTATGAAGCTTATGTATTGGTGAAGGATAAAGAATGGAGTCAGCGCCTGGCTAAATACGTGGCTTTGTTGCCGGAACTTCAGCAGGGACTTCCGGTAGATGCAAAATACAAAGCAGAAAAACCCGGCACTTCTTCTGAATTGAATGCATACGATGTGGTGTTTTACGCCGGACAGGCCAACAGTGGCGGAAAAACCATTGCCGTTAATTTACCTAATGATGAAGAAATTCAAAAAACAAAAGGCACCCGCCGTTCGCAACAGAAGAATGCTATGAGGGCAAAGTTTGATCAGATATTGACACCGATTGCCAAAACACTGATTGATCCATCACAATTGTCTAAAGTAAATTTCGATGCTTTCTTTGCCAATGTCATGTTTCATGAAGTAGCACATGGACTGGGAATTAAATCAACCATCAATGGAAAAGGCACAGTGCGTGCGGCTTTGCAGGAACAGGGCTCTTGGCTGGAAGAATGTAAGGCTGATATTCTTGGCTTATACATGGTGACAAAGCTGGTGGAGAAAGGAGAACTTCCCGGTCCCATTGAAAATTATTATACCACTTTCATGGCAGGTATTCTTCGCTCGGTGCGTTTCAGTGCAGCCGATGCACACGGAAGGGCCAACATGCTTTCCTTTAATTTTTTTGAAGAAAAAGGTGCGTTCGAAAAAACACCGGAAGGTTATTACAAAGTGAACTATGATCAATTCAGAACAGCCATGAATGATCTGAGTAATTTAATTCTTACACTTCAGGGCAATGGCGATAAAGCAGGAGTGGAGAAGCTTTCAAAAGAAAAAGGGATTGTCAATCCGGATTTGCAAAAAGACCTGAACAAACTGAAAGAAAAAGGAATTCCTGTGGATATTGTTTTTGAACAGGGAGCAGAAGTGTTGGGATTGAAATAACAATTGCTAAATGATTTTTTGCCGCGGCTTGTGCCCTCACAAGCCGCTTTATTTTGTTTAAGAGAACATGAGCAGGATAGTGTTAAACCGTTGATCAAGCCATTAAGGTTGCTGATGCGGTGGCTGATTTTTGATAATCTTCAGTATCTCGCTAACAATTGCTTCGGGCTTTTTTTCAATTGAAAAAGAGTAAGCATAGTCCGGCTTCTCCAATGTTACAAATTGGGAATGCAATAATTCTTCAGGCATAAAATGTCCTTGTCTTTTTCTCATTCTTTCACTTATCATTTTCTCTGAGCCTTCAAGGTAGATCCATATAATTTTTTCGTTTAGTCCTTGTTGAAGCAGATGCCTGTACTGTTCTTTTAATGCTGAACAGGCCAGTACGGCACCTTTATTTTTTTCTTCTCTTTGCAATGTCTGCGAAAGCGATTGCAGCCAGGGATAGCGGTCTTCATCTGTTAACGGAATACCCTTGCTCATTTTGGCTACATTTTCTTTGGAATGAAAATCATCGGCTTCCACAAAAGGAAGTGAAAGATGATCAGCCAAAAGTTTTCCAATGGTGCTTTTACCGCTTCCGGTTACACCCATTACAATAATGATCATGCTTGAATATAGCAATAGTTTGGTTTTTAAGATTTGTTCTTACGTATTTTTATTATTTCCAATAAAGCAATCTTATAAAATAAAGTGGAATCATTCTTCAATAAAACTTTCGGGAAAATTGATTTTAAAAAGCAGGCACTTGCCAGGGGCGAATATGAAAATTGTACGTTCACCAATTGCGATCTTTCCAACACAGATGCTTCTTCAATAATGTTCATGGATTGTACTTTCAACGATTGTAATTTGAGTTTGATGAAATTATCGCAAACCAATTTTCAGGAAACAATTTTTACGGGTTGTAAAATGCTCGGACTTCGTTTTGATCAGTGCAACCAATTCAACCTTTCATTCACATTTGATCGTTGCCTTCTTAATCATTCCTCCTTTTACCAGGCCAGGATTAGGAAAACCATTTTCAGAAATACACAATTGCAGGAGGCAGATTTTACAGAATGTGATTTAACCGCTTCTGTTTTTGAAAATTGTGATTTGGCCAAAGCACTCTTTGATCACACCATAATAGAACAAGCTGACTTTAGAACATCCATTAATTACTCTATTGATCCCGGTCTGAACCGGATCAAAAATGCAAAATTCTCTCTGTCAGGGGTTGCAGGCCTTTTGGATAAATATCATATTGAAATTGATAACAGAAGTTAGCAGACCTGATGCCGTATTGTTAGCAATGTTTGGTCATTTACAGATGTTTTTCCGGCAAAAACAGCGGAGCAATGTTTTGTCTTGATACTTTTCCTTTCAAGCGAAAAGCTAAAGAAGAATAATGGAAATAGAAAGATGAGTTATTAAAAAACAAAACTACTGCAAGTTCGCATTAATCATATCTCATTCGCTTAAGGATATATTTTCCTAATCCCTGTTAAAAATGCCGCATCTATTCCTTCCAATCAATTGAAAGTGTAAATTGCCTTCATGAAAAAATCGTTCCTGCTAACCTTACTGGCTGCTACAGGCATTACCTTAAGCGGCTTCGCTCAAAAACCCCCTTCCGATCTAAATACAAATACTTTGCTCTGGAAAATTTCAGGAAAAAACCTTTCCAAACCTTCGTACATTTTTGGTACCATGCACATGATCTGTGCTAACGATATTGAACTAAGCGATAGTTTGAAAAATGCCATCAAAAACGCCGACAAAGTTTACCTCGAACTGGACATGGACGACATGATGCAAATGGTGAGCGCCATGATGCACATGACCATGCGTGACGACACTACATTGTCCGATCTTCTTTCTCCCTCCGATTATCAAAAAGTAAAGGGTTATTTTGATCAGAACAGCAGCCTTATTCCGTTTTCTATGATGGAAAAGTATAAGCCCTTGTTATTGGAATCCATGATCATGGAACAATCCGGCACCTGCGATAACATGACCGTGATGGAACAACTGGTAATGGATGAAGCAAAGAAGAATGACAAGGAAATAAAGGGTTTGGAAACATTTGATTATCAATTGGGCATTTTTGATAAAATTCCATACAAGTTACAGGCGCAGCAGTTGGTAAAAATGATTGATGATGAAAAAGCAGGAAAGAACAATGACGAAGACGAAATAAAAGTATTGACCGATGCGTACCGTAATCAGGAACTAAATAAAATGGAAGACATTACCAAAGACGATCCAAGCATTGCCGGATTTAGCGATATTTTATTGTACGATCGCAATGCCAACTGGGCAAAAAAGCTGCAGGATATAATGGCTGATCATCCGGTAGTAGTGGCTGTAGGTGCGGGACATTTGCCAGGGAAAAAAGGTGTGTTGAATTTATTGAAGGAAGCCGGCTACAAAGTAGAACCGGTGAAGAATGATATGATCAAAAAGAAAACTAAAGAGATATAAGTTCATTTTTATCCACTGCTTATGAGAGTTAGAGTTCTCATCTTATTTTTATTCTTCTTTTTCTTTTTTGGTGTCCGTTCAAAAGGGCAACATCTAAAAATTAGAGATTATAGTGCCGGTTACAGGGTGTTCTGGGTTGATGCCGTAGGCAATAATCCAACCACAATCACTCCGTTCTTAAAAGATCCGGCAAGCTATCAGCGTTTTTTAAATAGCATGCAATACAACAGCTTGTCTGGGAATCCAGGAATAGAAAGTTTTCGAAATTATTATGTTAGTGCAGAATGGTACAAAAGTTCTGCGGCATCACGGTTTTGGAAACATCATACTATTCAAACAGGATTATTGATAAGTAATAAACTTGTAAAGGACAATATGGTAATAGGAAACGAAGATGTTGTTTTTTCGCCATCCGATACAATCTTTTACAGAGACCTGTATTCAGTTGTTCAAAAAGAACAATTTTTAGGTGCCACAATTGGACTAAACAGAAGAATAAGGATTTCTAATAGATTTACATTTTTAGCCGGATTTAGCTTGCAGGGGAGTTTTGCTTTTTTGCATAACTACCAACAGCAGTGGGATAGCAGTAGATACTCACGTCAACAAGGCTGGCAAGCGAAAACTACACAGCTTCCGGATTTGAAAGGCAAGAATTTTTTCCGGTGGCAGGCTATGATACCACTCGGAATTGAAATGAATATCTACAGGAAAATATTTTTTATCCGACTTGAAGTGGATGCCGGAATTATTGGCGACCGTTACCGATCGTCTTACCAAAAAGAAGGGCATGGGGCTGGCGTTTGGTTTACCTATCGGCCATCCTGATTTTTTCAGCCAGCTAAACTTATGTGACAAATTGTTTACTCCCTGTTGATAATTCCCATTTAAACAAACTGTGGAATGGCATAAAGTTTTAAGAAGTAATTAAAACGAAAAAATGCCTGATATTAATCCACAAACCTATCAAATAGCCAGGTTTGCTCTTTTGCGGACCATTAATGATCTGAGTCCTGAAACCAAAGATCAGCTTAAAAAGCATTTGCTGGAT
>JAICTW010000742.1 GCA_025936195.1 Flavisolibacter sp. | reverse complement strand
CTTTTTGCTCAATCCTTCTTTTATGGTTGGCAGAGACGCATCAGTTTGCGCCTCTACGCTATGCTGCACTAAGTGTTTTGCCATTGATCTGATTTCTTCGGTTAGCAATTAATTGTTGCAATAATGGATTGGCATCCACTTCTGCTTTGTTCTTTTGATACAATTCCACTAACTCTTTTTGTGTGGTGCAATTGTCAACCTTGTTGTACCAATCACTTCCGGGTTTGACGTTAAACGACTCTTCTCCCTGCTCACACCAATCAGCAATGATCTCACCTGTTTTTTCTGATGGAACAAATGCAGGCTTGCCCATGAACAAATTGGTTCTGTCCTTTGATACGGTTGCATTGTGCTTTGTATCTAATTCCAGATTGATGGTTAATTCATATTCGAAACCTTCACGGGTAATTTCGCGAAGGCCGCCTTTTTCAATCCTGATCTTGTTGCCATCCTTGATCATTTCATAATCCTGCTTTCTTCTTACCGTAGTGATCACGTGCGAAGGGCTGTGAAGGATCGCTTCTAAAAATGCCTGGTGACGTGGAGTTACTTTTGCCCAGTCCTGGTATTTGCCACCCAAACTTTCAACAATCTCCAAACATCCGCCCTTGCCATCCCACTCATGCGAAATGGAGTCAATAATGATTACTTCCATTCCTGCCTTTTCGCAACTCTTGATCGCTTCGATGTAGCGTTCAGGAGTGAATGGTGCGGTTAACGGAAGCACATTGAAATCGCCGAGGTGTGCGTACAAATCGGCACTTCCGTTTTCCGTATCAATAATGGCTACTTTACTCAAATCGCCACACAATCCTTTTGCGATCAAAATGGCGCTGTAGGTTTTTCCTCCGCCGGATACTGCTGAAAGTCCCAAACGGATCTTTGCTTTTTTGCGTGTTGCTTTTCTTAATTGCATTTCTTTGGTTTTACTTTAAAAACAGCTATGGCATATCCGGCGAAACAATCAGATACATTAAAAAAAGTGTAACGCTGGATAAGTTCACTTAATGGATAATTGCATTGAACAATAAACAATTGATCATTGTTGGGAGAATAGTCGGTTGGCTTTGAGTAGGTAGATATTTCCATCGCCTTATGCAGCTTTTTTGTGACCTAACTCAAATGTTACTCTTTGGTATAAAGAAGAAACAACAACATCATAATTACGATCGGTTGTCTCCAGTTTATTCCATCCCTCTTCTTCGGTGCGAAGCCAAATGTTTCCTTCAGGATCAATGCCAATACCATATATGTTGCAAGGGGGTGTGTGTGGTGAGGTTTTTACACTAACAAAAGAACCGAAGTAATAATCTTCGTTCTTATAATTTTTTAAAACCAAACCAACGATCTGGTTAAATTGTTCTTGTGTAGTCATGGGATGTTTTGTAATTTCGTCGCGCATTGTTAGAAACATTATTGTTAGAAAATCAGGCGGGTTTCCACTCGCCTTTTTTGTTGCCCGGATCGGACTCGAACCGATGACCTTTGGGATATGAGCCCAACGAGCTACCAACTGCTCTACCGGACGATGTATTGCCATAAGTTTAGTGAAACGCCCCCGTATGTACTCAGTGCATCGGTACTCAGAGTTTATGCTTCACACTGTTATCTTACAGCAATTATTTAAAGAACTTAATAGCCTGTTCTTTTGAAAAGATCATCACATTCAATAAGTGGAACGGATGATGAATATTTTTCCAATTCAGGCCTTGCTTTTTTGAAATGATAGATCGGAAACTCTTCACCAACACCAGCAGCCATTATTGAAACACGGCCTCTGAAATCTTCTTCGATGTATTGAACCTTTGTTCTCATTGTTGGAACCGCATCTTTGGGATGCAAAAAGAAAAAAATGTCCATTCCCTTGCTTACTTCATCAGGTTGTAGATCGCCATTCATGAAAAATGATTT
>JAICTW010000316.1 GCA_025936195.1 Flavisolibacter sp. | reverse complement strand
TTGTTATTAGCTCAAAAAAATTATGCTGAAATTTTTGAAACGCTCAAAATAATTGCTGTGGATGAATGGCATGAACTGATCGGAAGCAAAAGAGGTATACAGGTGGAACTGGCAATAAGCAGGATTGTGGGGCTCCGAAGTTTGAAATCTGAAATTCTAAATTCTGTCGATTCAACTTCAAACTTCAAACCTCAAACTTCAAATCTTTCCATTTGGGGCATCAGTGCTACCATTGGCAATCTTCATCAAGCCATGGAAGTTCTTCTTTCTCCACTCTCCTCCGGGAGAGGAGTCAGGGGTGAGGTCGTTCGTGCAAAACTTCACAAACAAATTGAAGTAGAATCTATCATTCCCGACGAGATTGAAAAATATCCATGGGCAGGACATTTAGGAATTAAACTTGCAGAAAAGGTTTTGCCAATTATTAATGAAAGCAAAACCACACTCATTTTCATCAACACAAGAGGCATGAGTGAAATGTGGTATCAAACGCTTTTGCGCATAGCGCCCGAATTATCCGGCGCCATTGCACTGCATCACGGAAGTATTGAAATGGAATTGAGAACATGGGTGGAAGAAGCATTGCACGAAGGCAAATTAAAAGCAGTCGTATGCACGGCCAGTTTGGATTTAGGTGTTGACTTTCGCCCCGTAGAAACAGTTATTCAGGTAGGCTCTCCAAAAGGTGTTGCCCGTTTTTTACAAAGGGCCGGACGAAGTGGTCATAGTCCCGATGCGGTAAGTAAAATATATTTTCTTCCCACACATTCATTAGAACTGATTGAAGCGGCCGCATTGAAAGCAGCTATTAAAGAAGAATTTATAGAAAGCCGTGAACCACTGTTGCTGTGTTACGATGTGCTTATTCAATATCTGGGAACACTTGCTGTCTCGGATGGTTTTATTCCCGATGTGATTTGGAAAGAAGTGAAATCAACCTATTGTTACTCGGAATTAACGCAAGAAGAATGGAGCGATGTTCTGTACTTTCTTACGTCAGGCGGCCATGCGCTTCAGCAATACGATGAGTACAAGAAAGTGGAAATAGAAAATGGCGTGTACAAGATCAAAAGCCGCCGGGTGGCCATGCGTCATCGTTTGCACATCGGCACCATTGTAAGCGATCCGATGCTAAAAGTAAAATATTTAAGTGGCGGTTATATCGGCATCATCGAAGAAGGATTTATTTCAAGATTAGAACCTGGAGACAGCTTTACACTTGCGGGGAAGCAATTGGAACTGATCATGATCAAAGACATGAACGTAATCGTGAGAAACTCCAAAGTAAAAAAATCAATTGTACCAAGCTGGATGGGCGGACGCTTACCATTGTCTGCAAGTTTGGGAAAAGTATTGCGACAAGAGTTTGATGAAGCATCGGAATTGGTGAATGGTGAATGGGCAATGCGCAAATACACTGTAAACAAAAAACAATCTGCGGCGTATCATCAAGCGTTGCCAATCGAATTAACGGTATTGAAACCTTTGTTTGATCTGCAGGCGAGACTTTCGCATGTGCCGAAGGAAAATGAATTGCTCATTGAGCAAATTGAAACAAGAGACGGTTTTCATTTGTTTGTTTATCCTTTTGAAGGAAGACTGGTGCATGAGGCCATGGCGGCTGTATTGGCTTACCGCATCAGCAAAATCACTCCTATTACTTTCTCCATTGCCATGAATGATTACGGATTTGAACTGTTGAGCGATCAACTCATTCCTGTTGACGATAGTAATGTGTATGAATTATTTTCTGCAGACAATTTATTACAGGACATTCAACGGAGTGTGAACGCTACGGAAATGGCCAAAAGAAAATTCAGGGATATTGCAGTTATTGGAGGATTGATCTTCCAGGGTTATCCGGGCGAGCATAAAAAGCAAAGACATTTGCAGGCATCAGCGGGATTATTGTTCAATGTTTTTAATGAGTATGATCCTAATAATGTTTTGTTGCGCCAATCCTTCCAGGAAGTTTTGGACCAGCAAATGGAGGAAAGAAGATTACGGGAGATGTTGCAAAGAATTCAGCATTCTGCAATTATCATTACCTATCCTCAACGGCTCACACCATTTTGCTTTCCCATTAAAGTGGACAGCATGCGTGAAAATCTTACTTCCGAAAAATTGGAAGACCGGATCAAAAAAATGCAGCAACAATTGGAGAGTTTGTTATGATTGCTTCGCGACGTTTTGCGAATTGTAATTGTTTTGATTGCTATAAAGCTTTACCTGAGAGTTTGCGATTGTTGAAAATTCTGTTTGTGAGGCTGAGGATAAAGAGGAGCATTTGTTGTAGATAATAGGAATAATGATTTTTATAGGCCAAACTTTGTTGCTACTATTTGACTTCTCTTGTGTCACACTCTTGTACGGTTTGTAATTCTATTCAGCGTTTGCGAAGTGCACTACTGTTTCGACGATTCTTTTATTGTTGGTTGCAACCTCACCCTCTAACTCCCTCTCCAGCGAAGCTGTAGAGGGAAGCCGTGCACAGCCCTTGCTTGTTGAAGAGGCATCACAACTAATCATTTGTGCTTTTTCTAAGAAATGCTTACTTGGTGCAACCTTAATATTGAATTTGTTTGAAAGCCATTTCCGAGTTTTAAATTATAATCATGTGTTCCTGCCATAAATGTTCGTTCAAATCAGTTTGCAGATCTGATATTCGGGGCCTTATAAGTAGTTAAATGTACAAGTGAATAATAGTATTCATTTAGTAAAGAAGATTTACCACCCTATATAGTAATTCCCCGATTTAAATAATAGTAAAAATTCCATTCATTTTTTATTTTGGCACCCAATCCAATACCCGTAATAATTGAAATGAAACACTTATGAAGACTCCTGTCTTAACCCAAATGAAATTTTCTGCAGTGGCCTTGCATACCATTATCCAAAAAGGTATGGAGAAAAACAAAAGAATGCAAAAGACTTGTTTCAGACTTGTTTGTTTGTTGCTTCTTTCAACCACAGCATTCTCGCAAACTTTTATTGCTTATAACACTGGCAACTGGAGTTCCCGAACTACCTGGGTCACGACAAAAACAGGTACTATTACAGTTACTTCCGGTTCTACTACTGTTACAGGTTCGGGTACGGCATTTACTACAGAACTTCAGGTAGGAGACAAGATCTATAGTCCTGGCACTGTCGGCTTTTCTGTTATCGGAACAGTTGCGTCTATAACAAGCAATACCTCTCTTACATTAACTGCAGGAGCCAGCGCCGGTCTTACTGGTAGTCCTCTGTATTCACATGGTCTTCCTTCTGCCACAAGTGATATACAAATTGGCTATTATAATTCTTCTACAGTTGTAACGCTTACGGTAGATGGCAATTATACCTGTAATCTCATGACCTTTATTCCAAACAACGGAGTAAGTTATACAGTGGATATCCCTGCTTCCAACAGCCTTTCTGTAGCGGGAACAACTTATATCGTTGCCACTACCAGTAATGGCAATATACATACGCTGAATGTTTCAGGTACATTTTCTACCGCCAATATGTACTTCCAGGCTGCTGCCAATGGATCTCAAAACAGAATCAGCCAATTGACCATCCAGAATGGAGGTGTAGCCAATATAACAGGAGATATTTATGTTCATCAATTTACGAATTCTGCAAAAATTATTGTTTCAGCTGTTGGCACCGGCCAGTTGAATTTGGGAGGCAATTTTATATCAGCCACTGGTACAACTAATTCAACAACTCCTTATTGTCCTCCGCCAACTGTTACTCCTGGTGCAAGCATTTTAGCTGCAACCAATGATTTTGCAGCAACCAGTGTGCTTAATCTCAATGGTACTGATAAATTGCAGGTTTTGCCCATGGCTTCAACTACAACCTATGGAAACGTGTACTTCAACAATAAAGGGAATAACGTAGCTACCGTAAACGGAAATATAACGACTACCAATGTGCTGGGAAATTTTATTGTGCAATCAGGAACATTTACTAATCAGGGAGCGACATCGTCCACAAGTTTAAATAGCGCTTCTTCCAGCTACGTCATTGCTGGTAATACCGGAAAAACATTTGAAGTAGATAATGGTGCATTATTTCAACTTGCGGGCACTTCTTCCTTCCCTTCAGGCTTTAGTACTGTAACACTTCAGCCAACAAGCACTGTGGAGTATGACGGACAAACACAAACGGTTTCGCCTCAGTATTATGGTAATCTTGCAATCAGTGCCGGTGCTTCTGCGGGAAGATCTGTTACACTATCGAATACCGGTGTTATAGGAGTGTATGGCAATTTTTCGCCTTCTTCAATCAATAACACCTACACTACTACTGGTAGTACCATTAGTTTTAATGGCAATCAATCGCAAATCCTGCCTTCCAATCTTTTGACTTATAACAATCTTGTCATTAATAATACATCTGCAAACCAGGTAGCTTTAAATGCTTCCATAACAGTAAACTCAACTCTTACCTTAACCAATGGCAAGCTTTCTCCTGGCAACTATAATCTAACCATTGGAATATCCGGTTCTATTTCTGGTGGTTCAGCTAATGGATATATCATGGCCACAGGATCAGGAACACTT
>JAICTW010000628.1 GCA_025936195.1 Flavisolibacter sp. | reverse complement strand
GTCCCTGGGCCGTGCCCGGAACACCGGGACTGGAACATCGCATTGGCGGGCTGGAAAAAGAAAACATTACTGGTAATGTTAGTTATGATCCGGATAATCACCAACTAATGGTAAAGCTTCGCCAGGAGAAAGTGGACAAGATAGCCGATTATATTCCCGAACAAAAAATTGATAACGGTCCTGAAAAAGGCGACATATTGGTTTTAGGATGGGGATCAACCTATGGTGTGATTAAAACAGCAGTGGAACAATTAATAAGCGAAGGACACAGTGTAGCGCATGCACATCTTCGTTATGTCCGGCCTTTCCCTAAAAACCTTGGAGCTATTTTATCGAACTACAAAACCGTCGTCATTCCTGAGATCAACAATGGCCAGCTCGTAAAAATCATCCGCGATAAATACCTGATTGATGCGAAGCCTTATAATAAAATAATGGGTATTCCCATTACTAAAACTGAGCTGATAGAATACCTCACCCTAACCCTCTCCGGCAAAGGCGTAGAGGCAATTCACTAACACGCAGACACACATAGTTGAAAAATTATAGAATTGAAGCACTCATTTTGTTTGAGTGCTTTTCATTTATAATGATTCTTGAAAAGAGTAATGAATGGTCAAATAAGTCTTTGCTGTGCGTTTGCCTTTCTCTCCTTCTACACTTCTGGTGGAGAGGGTCGGGGTGAGGCTAGTAATCAATCGTAGGAACTGTGGTTGTAGCTGCGTGCCCTGCCACTACAAATGCAGTTATGGCAAAAGCAATAACTGCAATGATCAATCCCCACATAAAAATGGTATAAGAAATTCTCAGATACTTATATTTTTTCGCCAGCACAATGCCTAAAAAATAAATATCCTTGATCATACTGTTGTATAAATATTCGCCATCCTTCATCATCTGGTTCATGGCACGCTGATAATCCTCCAGTTCCATTCGGTAAAAGTTTCCAAAGAATAAAAGATTTGTTTTTTTGTTGCGAATATCTTCTTCTGTAAATCTTCCACCGCTTACCGAAGGTCTTGTGGCAAGGATGGAAAATGTCATTGATCCCAGGCAAACCGCTAATAATATGCATGCCGGAATAATGTATTCCCTGCTGCTTGCGCTGGCAGCGAATTTTCCGAATAAAACGGAGACTACAACGGAAATGATAATTGAATTCACCGTAATCATTATGTGGGATTTATTATCCGACATGGAACTCAATCGCAAATGATTGGCTGAAGTAAGGCGAAACATGGTTTGAATGCCACGCTGTGCGGTCTTTTGCAAGTTTTTTTCATCCTCACTTGTGGTGAGTGAAACATAAGGAAAGGCTTCGGTGTTTTCAGTTTTCCCCTCTTTCTCATCTTTCTTTTTAGACAGCGCTGTTAGGTTCAAATGCTTTTTCGGTTCTAAAAACTCCTGGGCAAATTCTGTAAAATAAGTATGCTGCCCTAAGAATTTGATATTGTCTTTTCTCCATTCTTTTTTAGGAATTTTTTCTCCCAGCAAATTTTCTCTTTCCTGCTTCAGCAATTGGCTCATGGCTTTAAAATCATCTGTTGACAAATGCCACAGGTCTGCATCGCACAAAATTTTTTCTACCTGGCTGATTGGCGATTGTGGCATGTGTGTAGCCCTGATGCAGGAACCTACTCTTTGAATAATGGTATCCGCAATGGCATGCCCGTGTAAAAACTGTGTAGCAATCTGGACACTTAGCTCTTCATGTCCTTCAGCTTTGCCGCCGGAATATCCAGTGTCGTGAAACCAGGCTGAAAGCATCAGAACAAAACGGTCTTCATCGTTTAAATGATAATAGTCAGCCATTTGGCTGCAAGCCTCTGCAACAGCTTCGGTATGGTCAAGATTATGAAAAACAAATTCCGGTTTGATCTTTTGCGTAAAAATATCGGTTACATAATGACGTGCTGCGGATAAAACCTGTTCCTGGCTTTCGTTCATGTGGTGCGTTGTTTGATAAATAAATTAATGATGAATCAGCTACTTCAAACTAAATGCCCGCAGGTGGTAAAGATGGTGCTCGTTTGCGCAATAACGTTATTACTGGGCTGTGTACAGCAAAGTTACACTTCTCCAGATGGATACGACCTCCGCCATCCTCAAAAGGAAAATTTGGGAAAAGTTCTCAACGAAATTTCAGGTATTACGTTTAATGGTAATGATAATAGCCTTCTGGCCATTTCGGACAGCAAGGAAAAAGTAATTCAAATAAATATTGACAAACAAAAGTTGAAAGATTATACGGCCAATGTGGTCCCATCCAAAAGCGATATCGAGGATATTGTTAAGGTGGATTCAACACTTTACCTGCTAAGCAGCAAAGGAATTATTTATGAAGTGCCTGCCAAAGCAAAGGATGCTGCTGAAGTAAAAGCGTATCCTTTCTGGTCGAAGGACCAAAACGATTTTGAAACCTTATACTACGATGCTTCCGCCAATGGGCTGATTATGGTTTGTAAACATTGTCCTGCAGATAAAGGCAAGGATATGCGCAGTGCCTATCGTTTCGATTTAACCAAAAGGCAATTCGATTCTTCTGCTTTTTTTACCCTCAGCACGGAAGAGGTGAAAAAACTTTTGAAAGATGAAAATGCCAAGTTTGATCCCTCTGCTGCCTGCATTCAT
>JAICTW010000291.1 GCA_025936195.1 Flavisolibacter sp. | reverse complement strand
TTTTAGAGACTAATTTAAACCGTCTCTCAAACAGAATACTAAAATTATAAACTATGAAATCATCTTTACTTCTGACTATTGCCTGTTGTGTTTTGTTGATTGCCTGTGAAAGCAAATCATCTTCTTCATCAACGGACAAGGACTCGGCACAAGTGAAAGCTATGAGCACTGTGGATGAAAGAACCAGTAAAAAAGAAGCTCTGGAAAAGCTAACACCTTACGGCTTGAACGAAATGCAGGCACTCATGCCGAAAGAAATTGAAGGCATGCCGCAAAGGAACTTTAATTACAGCATGCAATGGAGCTATGCTTATGCAACTGCAGATTATAATAAAACCAAAGCCCTGGGAGTTACCCTGGCTATTTATGATTGTGCGGGAAAGGAAGGCTCGGAGTATTATCTCAATAATTTTTACGATAAACTTTCTCAATCCAGACAAGACAGTGTTGAATATATTAAGTCAGTGGATCTGATGGGAGGCAAAGCTATAGAAAGCTATAATGAAGAAGTGAACTACGCCACGCTCAAGTATATGGCTAACAACAGAATTCTGGTAGTGATACAAGGGAAAAAAATGACGCCGGAAGAACTGATAAAGATGGCGCAAAAATTAAAGTTCAAAGCTTCTTAAAAATATATTGTTACTGCCGTTCACTAGTGTAAGCCGGTGCTTCAATGTTGAGCACCGGCTTTCTTATTTTAAAATCATTTTTGGTGATGGTGATATTAAGCTTAAATTAGTATCAACACATAGTTAAACCAAAACATCAATTATGAAATACTTCCTTTTTCTCAGCGTTGCCGGAACCATTTTATTTTCCGCCTGTAATGGTAATAAGAAATATTCTGTCAGCACAAAAAATGAAGACGGTACTACAACAAAAACAGAAGTAGATGTAAAGAGCATGACTTCCGCTTCGGATGAAATGAATAAAAAGATGGAAGAGCTCAAAAAATTAACTCCGCTCACACTTGATCAGTTGAAGGCTTTATTGCCCGAAGAACTCAATGGTGTGAAGCAAAGTAATTACAACTCCAGCACGATGCTGGGTTATGCCTTTACAACAGCCGATTACAGAAAGGATGATACCAGCAATTTACAAGTGGCTATTTACGATTGCGCCGGTGAAGCAGGGTCCAGTTGGTATGCCATGATGTACTGGAGCAAAATGAATTTTCAGCAGGAAAGTGCAAAAGAATATACCAAGACCATAGATTTTATGGGCGCAAAAGCAGTGGAAAACTATAACAAAGAAGAACATCGTTCCTCGCTCACTTATTCGGCCAACGACAGGTTACTGGTAGTGCTTACCGGAGAAAACATGACTCCCGATGAATTAAAAGATGCAGCACAAAAACTAAACTTAAAAGTATCATAACAAAAACGCTCCGAATTACCGGAGCGTTTTTATTTATTTTAATACGCCCAGTTCTTTGCCAATTTTGGTAAATGCACGAATGGCTTTATCAAAATGTTTCTCTTCATGCGCGGCACTGATCTGCACCCGTATTCTTGCCTGTCCTTTTGGAACAACAGGATAGAAGAATCCGATCACGTAAATACCTTCTTGTAATAAAGCATCAGCAAATTTTGCCGCCAGCACTGAATCGTACAACATAATAGGAACAATAGGATGTTCTCCGGGCTTGATATCAAAACCTGCCTCGGTCATTTTGCTGCGGAAGTATTTAGTATTGCTTTCGAGCTTATCCCGCAACGCGGTTGTCTCACTTAGCAAATCCAAAACGGCAATGCTTGCGCCGGTAATAGCAGGAGCCAGTGTATTGGAAAATAAATAAGGCCGGCTTCTCTGGCGCAGCAGTTCAACAATTTCTTTTCTTCCACTGGTAAAACCACCATTGGCGCCGCCAAGCGCTTTGCCAAGTGTTCCGGTAATGATGTCAATTCTTCCCATTACACCTCTGTATTCATGTGTGCCACGGCCATGCTTACCCATAAATCCGGATGCATGACTTTCATCTACCATAACAATGGCATTGTATTTATCTGCCAGATCGCAGATCTTATCTAATTGCGCAATGGTGCCATCCATGCTAAACACGCCATCCGTTACAATGATCCTGTTTCTGAGATTTGCCGTTTCTTTCAGCTTCGCTTCAAGGTCTTGCATATTGTTATGCTCATAACGATAACGTTGTGCTTTGCATAAGCGAACACCATCAATAATGGAAGCATGATTCAATGCATCGGAGATAATGGCATCCTGTTCGTTGAACAAAGGTTCAAACACACCACCGTTTGCATCAAAAGCAGCCACGTATAAAATAGTGTCTTCTGTTCTTAAAAACTCAGACAGCTTTCTTTCCAGTTCTTTATGAATATCCTGCGTGCCACAAATAAAACGGACGCTGCTCATTCCATATCCGCGGGTATCTAAATAATGATGCGCTGCTTCAATGATCTTTGGATTGGAGGAAAGTCCGAGATAATTATTAGCACAAAAATTTATAACTGTTTTTCCATTAACAATTATTTCAGCGCCTTGTGGGGAGGTAATAATTCTTTCTGTTTTGAAGAGTCCCGAATCTTTGATCTCTTCAAGTTCTGTTCTTAACCGTTCTACAAATTTTTCATTCATAACAAGCATTTAGTGCGGCAAAGATAATGTTGGTGTAATGATGGTCATGAGATCTTCTGTATTGTTCTTTTACTTAAGAAGAGTTCTGCCTAAGCTGTTCTCTTTGCTATTGCTTTTGCTGCGATGAAATCATTGAACAACTGGTAATATTATAGATGCTGCAATGAGAAAATGATTAATGTAAATATTCAACCCAAAGAAACCATCAGCTTAATTTCTACGTTTGTAGTGCGAGCAGTTTGTAACAGAACATTCGTAATTTGTAGTAAGAAATATTTCAATAAAGAACATAACAACCTAAACCTTATCATATATGCACCGTCGGATTTTTCTTCGCAACACAGGCATCCTTACAGGATCCGCACTATTTTTTCAAAAAAATGCACTGGCAAAAATGTTGAACACTTCGGATTATAAAATAAAAATGCTGCGCAACGATGTGGGCATTTTTACAGAACGCGGAGGCACGATCGGATTTTTATTGAGCAAGGATGGCATTGTTGTCATAGATGCTCAATTTCCCGACACTGCCCAACATTTAATTGAAGGCCTGAAGAACAGAAGCACCAATCCATTCAGGTATTTGTTGAATACGCACCATCATGGTGATCATACTTCGGGAAATATTGCTTTTAAAGGAATTGTTGAACATGTGGTTGCCCATGAAAATTCTTTGGCTAATCAAAAAGCCGTGGCGGAAAAAAACAATTCAGTAGATAAGCAATTGTACCCGGATATGATTTTTAAGGAGGACTGGAAATTAAAAATAGGTGACGAAACCATTAAAGCCGGTTATTATGGTGCAGGCCATACCAATGGAGATGCCGTTTATCATTTTGAAAAAGCAAACATCATTCATGCAGGCGATTTAATGTTCAACAAACGTCATCCTTTTGTGGACAGAACAGCAGGAGCCAGCATGTCGCAATGGATAGAAGATCTTGATAAAGTTGTAAACAAAGCAAATAAAGATACCATCATCATTTTCGGTCACTCACTGAACCCGGGTGAAGAGACAGGCACTGTTGAAGATGTAAAAAAATTCCAGGATTACTTAGGCAAAGTATTAGCCTTTGCCGGACAGGAAATTAAAAAAGGTGTGAGCAAGGAAGAATTTGTTAAGAATACTTCTATACCCGGCGTAACGGAATGGACCGGGCAGGGAATTGAACGTCCGCTGACGGCTGCGTATGAAGAACTGACTGCATCAAAATAGAAATAAAAATCACTTTTGCTTTGGAGAAATAACTCCGTAGGAGTTACGCCTTTATTGAAAACAGATCAATTAAGGCATTTGCTTACAACTACCTGATTCTTTCAGTAAGTTTCTCAAGCACATAAAAAGTAATCGGGCAAAAGCTGGCGTTCTTCAATGTCAATTGCTGGCGCCTGACGAGCACATCTTCATTGGTATAAGGAAACCTTGCACAATCGGAAGGTCGGACATCATAAATGGAACAAAAATTGTCTTCTCCTAAAAATGGACAAGGTGTCGATTTCACAACAAAATCGCCATCTTCATCCACCCGCAAATAGGTTTCAATGAAAACACTTTCCTTCATTCCCAAATATTTGCTGATACGTTTAACATCGGGAGTTTTAAAGCGGGGCGAATAATTTTTGCAGCAGGCAGCGCATTGCAGACAATCCACTTTTTCAAAAGCTTCTTCGTGTAATTGCGGCAGTTCTTTCAACACTTTGTTTTTGTCTGCCCTTGCCAGAAAATTCTTGAATTGTTTTTGCTTGTCCTTGCTCTTTTTTTGCCAGTTATGTAAAACGTCATCAGGCATGGTGCAAAGAACCGAAAACAAACGTTAAGTCATGGCAAAGATTTAAGGGCAACGGATTCTTACTAAGTCGATCTTCTACTTTGAAGCGAATTTGGATTGTTTATGAATCCGAATTGTTTTCGGCCTTATATTCCTTTCCATTGGCAAAAGTTTTGCATTTTTGCAAATAATGGTTCCAATGAAGATACCTGTTTATCAATCGCTATTGGAGAAGAAACAGAGCGGAAAAAAGTCCTTTGCTGTACTTATTGACCCTGATAAAGTATCCGCTTCTTCCTTGCAGAAGTTGATTGCGCTGGGCACGGAAGCCAATATTGATTATTTTTTTGTTGGAGGCAGCCTGGTGATCTCCGATCATTTGGACCAGTGCATCCA
>JAICTW010000221.1 GCA_025936195.1 Flavisolibacter sp. | reverse complement strand
TAATAATACTTTTGCCCAAAGACATTCGGTGAAATTGTTGGTTGGCTCAGAAGCAATAAGGAATTATGGAAGATCGTCTCAGTCAGGCCGGAACAATTACTTTATTTCAAATCCTGGTAATTTAACCGTAGACCCATCTTTGTTTACGATTAATTTTGGCGACCCAAATACCCAGACGAACAGTGGTGCTCCGTATGAAAATAGGTTATTCTCCCTCTTTGGTCGTTTAGATTACAATTTTGGGGATAAGTACCTTTTAAGTGGCACATTAAGAAGAGATGGTTCCTCTGTTTTTGCTCCAGAAGCCCGTTTTGGATGGTTCCCATCGGCATCTGCCGCGTGGAGGATCTCGCGAGAGGACTTTTTCCCTAAATCAAATTGGTTGAACGAATTAAAACTGAGAGGCGGATGGGGTAAGTTGGGTTCCCTAAGTAATATCAATCCTAGCAATCCATATAGTTTATACAATCAATCAGCAGCCAACTCATTTTATGATATTGCCGGAACACAAAGAGCTCAATTTGGTTTATACGCCAGTCAATTAGGAAACGTTTCTACCACTTGGGAGCAGGATATTATTACCAATGTTGGATTAGATGCGACATTCTTCAATAATAAATTGGATTTTTCCATTGAATGGTACAAAAAGGCAATAAGTGGATTGTTGTTCCAGCCTGCACTTCCTGCAACAGCAGGTGGCGCCACTTCACCGTTTGTGAATTCGGGCAACATTGAAAATAAAGGGATTGATGCGTCATTAACGTATAGAGGAACGATCAGTCGCGACTTGGGCTTTAGCGTTACGGGTACGTTTACCTCATATAAAAACCGGGTGGTTGCCCTGCCGCCGGGTGTTAAATATTTTGACAGGTTTAGCGCAGGCGGTACACGTTTAGGTCCTCTTTCCAGATTTCAGGTTGGCCAACCAATGGGCGAATTCTTTGGATACGAAGTGGTAGGTTTATTCCAGGATGGTTCCGATGTCACCAAATCACCTGTTCAAACTGATGCTGCTCCCGGGCGTCTTAAGTTTCGTGATGTCAACGGGGACGGAAAAATTACTCCCGACGACCGAACTTTTTTCGGTGATCCCAATCCTAAGTTTACTACCGGTTTAAACTTGGGTGTTAACTATAAAAACTTTGATCTTTCTGCCTTCTTCTATGCTTCGGTAGGCAATAAAGTAATTAATTATGTTCGGTATTGGACCGATTTTCCGCAGGTATTTGCCGGTGCTGTAGGAATTGAAGCGGTTAATAATTCGGCAAGACTTGTAGATCAGAATGGAAATCCGGCACCTTTATTTATCCCGGATCCCGCAGATCCTACAAAAAAGATCATCAACCCAAATGTTCATGTGGCGAACCCCAATGCTAAAGTTCCTGTTTTAGAACAATCTGCCAACTTTAGTAATTCCGGTCAGTTTAGTTCTTATTATATGGAAGATGGTTCCTTCCTAAAGTGCCGGTCATTAATCCTGGGTTATACACTTCCTGAACGTGCACTAAGTCGCTTCAAAGTGCAAAGCTTCCGCATTTATGTGCAGGCAACCAATTTGTTTCAAGTGACAAAATATAAAGGACTGGATCCAGAGTTACAAGGTTCTGATCTGAATGATCAGACAAATTTTGGTATTGACTTCGGTAACTATCCCAACAATCAAAGAATGTTTACTGTGGGTGTTAATTTGAATTTTTAAATAGATAAAAATAGAAAATGAAAAAATCAATTTATTTATTTATACTAACCGCGTTTGCTCTGTCCCTGTTCGGCATATACGCATGTAAAAAATCCTGGCTTGATGTAAAGCCCTTAGGCACATTGAACGAATCAAATCTTAGTAACGCAACAGGGGTACAGGGATTATTGATCGGGGCTTATTCGATGTTACGAGGCGAGATAAATTGGGGATCATCTCCAACTAACTGGACCTTCGGTAGTGTAGCTGGCGGCGATTCTTATAAAGGTTCTATTCCTTCCGACCAGTTCACGGAAGGTGCAGGGCCTGTTGCCATTTATACGGCCGATGCGACAAACGGGTATGTAAGAGAAAAATATGTGGGTATATATGATGGTGTTCAACGAGCCAACGAAGTTTTGAGGATAATGCCAAAGGCTACTGACATTCCAGCCGCAGAGCAAAAAGAAATTACGGCTGAAGTTCGATTTTTAAGGGGCTATTTTCATATGGAAGCAAGAAAAATGTGGAAAGCGCCACCCTATGTAGATGAAACAGTTACTGTCAGTGCAGGAAATGTGAATGTACCCAATGTTGATGCTTCTGGAAATTTTATAGAAATATGGCCAAAGATAGAAGCTGATTTACAATTTGCTGTTGATAATTTACCTCCTACCCAGCCACAGAGAGGCCGCGCCAACAAATGGGCAGCAATGGCCATGTTAGCCAAGGCTTATATGTTCCAGGCTAAATATGCACAGGCAAAACCCTTGTTGGATCAATTGATCACCAGCGGCGTTACAGCCAGTGGTCAGAAGTATGCGCTTGGCAATTATGAAAGTAATTTTAATGCAGCTACTGATAATGGCGCAGAGTCTGTTTTTGCTGTTCAATTTTCCGTGAACGATGGCTCCGGTACTGCAGGAAGGTATGGGGATAATCTTAATTTTCCAAATGGCTCTGGACCTGGCGGATGTTGCGGATTCAATAATCCATCTATTAGCCTCGCCAATGCCTATAAGACAGATGCCAATGGTTTGCCATTGCTGGATACCTATAATACAGGTCCAAACGTTGGCGGCGCAGCTGGCGTAGCTATAACTGAACCAGGAGTAAAGTCTTTTTATGATGCTTCCGGTAAGTATACGGGTACTTTAGATCCGCGTATTGATTGGGCAATAGGCAGACCGGGAGTTCCCTATTTTGACTGGGGTGTTGTTCCCGTTGGTTTGGATTGGGTTCGGGACCCCGCAACCAACGGACCTTTTTCGACAAAGAAAAATGTTTATGCAAAAGCTCAGTCCGGATCACTTTCGTCTACCGAAACCAGTTTTTGGGCGCCAACTGAAATGGACGCCAACAATTATGACATTATTCGCTTTGCTGACATTTTGCTTTGGGCTGCTGAAGCTGAAACAGAAGTAGGAACTTTACCACAGGCATTAATATATGTAAATATGGTAAGGGCAAGAGCGGCAGACCCTACAGGCTGGGTCTATCTTAATAGTGCTTATAATGCAGGAACAGGTAAGTATACCGTGAATGCAACGCCTGCTGATAACTATAAAGTTGGACTTTATCCCTCATTTCCTGATAAAGCCTATGCCCGAAAGGCCATTATGCACGAACGATATATAGAATTAGCTATGGAAGGTCAACGATTCTTTGACTTACAACGATGGGACAAGACCACACCCGGACTAATGGCAAACACGTTAAATGACTATATAACTGCGGAAACTTCTCGTCCGAGTCTATTTAGTGTAAATCCTACGGCTCATTTTGTTAAAGGAAAGAACGAATACTATCCGCTCCCACAATCCCAAATTGATATTGAAAATTCAACAGGAGCAGTTACCTTGAAACAGGATCCTGCTTATTAATTGTATTAATTTTTTCGAAGAGGTAGAGTTCCAAACTCTACCTCTTTTTTATATTTAGTTATAAAAAGCCTTTCATGCAGTTGTTTCGTGGACCTTTCTTTGCTTTTACTGTTTTTATTTTGATGACCTTGTTTTCCTGTCACCAAAAAGAAAAATTATTCCGTTTTGTTTCTTCTGATCATTCCGGTATTCATTTCGTAAATAAAATTGTCGAAAATGACACTCTCAATCCAATTGATGTTACCAATATCTACAACGGCGGCGGTGTAGGCATTGGAGATTTCAATAATGATGGGTTGCAGGATGTTTACTTCACTGGTAATCTTGTTCCTAATAAATTATATCTTAACAAGGGGCAACTGAAATTTCAGGACATTACCACCGAAGCAGGTGTTGGAGGGAAGGGTAGATGGTGCAGGGGAGTGGCTGTAGTTGATATTAACAACGACGGATGGCTGGACATGTACGTATGTGCTTCCATGACAGCCGATCCTGATAAGAGACAAAATCTTTTATACATCAATCAGGGTGCAGATAAAAACGGTATTCCCCATTTTAAAGAAATGGCGGCGGAATATGGATTGAATGATACTACCCATTCTACAATGGCTGCCTTTTTCGATTATGATAATGACGGTGATCTGGACATGTATCTTGTGGTGAATCAAATTTTAAACAATGATATTCCCTCCAACTTCCGTCCTAAAATCATAGATGGTTCTTATCCAAGCACCGGAAGATTATACCGAAATGACTGGAATGAACAATTGCATCATCCTGTTTTTACCAATGTAACCAAACAAGCCGGCGTCACCATAGAAGGCTATGGACACAGCGTTAATATTGCTGATTTCAACAAGGATGGGTGGAAAGACATTTTTGTTACCAACGATTTTAATTCAAATGATCTTCTTTATATCAATAATCACAATGGAACATTTACTGATAAAGCATCAACTTACTTCAAACACACCTCGGCCAATGGAATGGGTCAGGATGTAATTGATATCAATAATGATGGTTTGTCCGATGTGGTGGAGCTTGATATGAACCCAGAAGACAACTATCGTAAGAAAACCATGTTGAGTTCTGCCAATTATCAAACCTATCAAAACAGCGACCGTTTCGGTTATCAATATCAGTATGTGAGAAATACTTTGCAGCTAAACCAGGGACCAAGAATAAACGGTGCTGATTCCATTGGCGATCCTGTCTTTAGTGATGTAGGCTTTTTTGCAGGAATGGCTGAAACCGACTGGAGCTGGACACCGGTAGTTGCCGATTTTGATAATGACGGCTACAGAGACATTATTGTTACTAATGGATTTCCAAAAGATGTAACAGACCATGACTTTATTGCTTTTGCCAGAGCTTCTTCCAATATAGCCGATAAGCAATACATATTAGATCAGATACCTCAGGTGAAATTGCACAACTATGCTTTTCACAACAAAGGCAATACAAGCTTTGATGATGAAACGGATCAGTGGGGATTAACCACTCCGTCTTTTTCTAACGGCGCCGTGTATGCCGATTTAGATAACGACGGCGACATGGACATGATCGTCAACAACATCAATGACGAAGCTTTTGTTTATGAAAATACCACCAATACAGAGAATAAAGTCTCAGCAAATTATCTGAAGATAAAATTCAAGGGAGATAAGAATAATATAAACGGTTTGGGTGCATGGGCAGAGATTTACTATAATAAAAACCAGAAGCAGTTTTATGAAAACTCTCCCTATCGTGGTTACCTGTCAACGATTGAAGCAGATGCTTTCTTTGGGTTAGGGAAAGTTTCTGATGTTGATTCACTAATCATACGATGGCCCGGAAATAAAAAACAGGTGCTGAAAAATATTAAAGCAAATCAGGTGTTAACGGTTGACATTAAAAATGCCAACCTACCCGATACATGGAATGATGCCGGCTTTGCCAATGCTTTGTTTACAGATGTCTCACGGTCTGCAGGTATAAATTACATACACCAGGAAAACGATTATATTGATT
>JAICTW010000665.1 GCA_025936195.1 Flavisolibacter sp. | reverse complement strand
GTAGCAAACAAATATTCCAATCCTATTCAATTTAAAGTTGGACTAACGAATTGGGATAAGCGAAGAAACCGCTGGAGGTAATTTCAACGCAACGATTCGAATGCATATTTCAGATTGCACCAGAATTCATCCAAAGCAATAATGCGCGGCTTAAAAAACGAAATCAGTTCCGGCCAATCCTGCTTCTGAAAAATGCTGACTCCTGTTTTCTCTTTGTAAATTCTGCTGACCGGTCTTCCGCTTTCATCATGAGCATGCAATTGCCAATTCCATTCTTCCTGCATAGCATTATTCAATAAACTTTTGAATTGGAGGAATTGCTCAAAATAGAGCTGTTGAATTTCTTTGTCCTTTTGCGTAAGTTCAATGGCTATGATCGCTTTTTTATTGTCCGCCTGCATTTTAAAAGCAATATCCTTCTCTCCTGTTTTATAGTTGATCCAGTTGGTCTTCTCTCCTTCTGCCGAAAGTACCGGACGCATGTATTGTCCGAATGTTGTCCAGAATTCCTGCCGCAATTGCGAAGCTTCCTGTTTTGAGTACATAACCAAAATTAAAATCCACATCTATTGATTCGTTAATCAGGCACAAACGAAACTGCCTGGTTTGTTTGCACCGGTTTTGCTCAGCAATGGGGCAAGTGTTCTACACCTCAACCTGGTTTAAGCTGCCAAAAAATATTTCTTGCGCCCCATTGGTTTTCGGCACGTTATTCTCAATAGAAGTGTTACGAAATAAATGTTGAACTATAAAAATTAATTGTATGAAACAGGTGTTGCAAAGGTTAGTGGCAAAAGATGAAACTCATGAAAAATTTCACTTGAGCACGACTATATTCATGATCTTGTTATTCTTAACTTTTTGGGGCGTTAGCTTTTACGTATTGGTGAATAGCCTTGCTTAAAACTTGTATGCTCTTATATAGAAAAGGCCTTGCTTGTCAAGGCTTTTTTATTTCAGTTAACAGGTGGTTTATCTTTGGATGAATGAATGCTAATATTTCTGTTGCCGGCATGGAAGATGTTCCCCGGTTATTCCAATTAATCAACAGCGCTTACCGTGGCGAAGAAGCCAGAAAGGGATGGACGCACGAAGCCGACCTGATTGGTGGCGACATCCGGATTGATGAAACATCACTGCGCCAGTTAATACAAAATTCCAACGCTGTTATTTTAAAGTATGAACAGGATAGAATAATCGCCGGCTGTGTGTATCTCGAAAAAAAAGAACAACAGCTTTATCTGGGAATGCTTTCGGTTGCTCCCGAAATACAAGCACAGGGTATTGGTAAAAAATTGTTGAAAGCAGCCGAAGACCATGCTAAAAAAAATAATTGCTACATCATTGAAATGACTGTGATCTCCGTGCGAAATGAATTGATTAACTGGTACAAAAGAAACGGCTATCATGAAACCGGTAGAAAGGAAGCTTTCCCTTCGGATGGAAAATTTGGAATGCCCATGCAGCCATTGGAATTTATTTACCTTGAAAAGCAAGTCTGATATTCTTCCTTTTACTTCACAAGTGTAAGTAAGCAAGTAGTAGCAAGTAGAACAGTATAATTTATGAATCGCAATTAACTTTGACCAATGTCCACAAAACTTTCCGTTAACATCAACAAGTTTGCAACGCTTCGCAACAGTCGTGGCGGTAATACTCCCGATGTTGTTAAAGCCGCTATTGATGCGCAACGCTTCGGCGCTGATGGTGTAACCGTGCATCCGCGTCCCGATGAACGTCACATCCGTTACAGTGATGTTCGTGAAATAAAAAAGATCATCACTACCGAGTTTAATATTGAAGGCAACAGCCGCGAACAAAAGTTTGTTGACCTTGTTCTGGAAGTAAAACCTCACCAGGTTACTTTAGTTCCTGATGAATTGAGTCAGATTACTTCCGATCATGGCTGGGACACTATTAAAAACAAGGATTATTTAAAAGAGATCATTCCTGTGTTTCAAAAAACAGGTATCCGTGTTTCTATTTTTGTTGATCCCGCTGTTGAAATGGTGGAAGGCGCAGCCAGAACCGGAACAGACCGCGTCGAATTGTACACGGAAGAATATGCAAAGCAATTTGCCAAAGGCAATCGAAACGCCGTAACGCAATATGTAGCGGCTGCAAAAAAAGCAAAGGAGTTAGGTATTGGTTTAAATGCCGGTCATGATCTGGACCTGCACAATTTAAAATTCTTCAAACAAAATATTCCCTGGTTGGATGAAGTGAGCATTGGCCATGCCCTGATCAGCGATGCCATTTATTTAGGATACGAAAATGCCATTCAATTGTACAAGCGGCAACTGGTCTAAAACAATTCATCAATCCTGTTAGGGGATAACTCCTAAGTTTCGCAAATTTTCTCTTCCTGAAATGGAAAACTTACTGCGGGTTTTATCTTTAAGCTTCCAATATTCCTCCTATGTACACCGTTGTAGC
>JAICTW010000578.1 GCA_025936195.1 Flavisolibacter sp. | reverse complement strand
GGAGAAGCCGATGAATTAAAATCACAATTGTATCGAGGACTTGATAACCACTATTTCTCACCGGAACAGTTCGAAGAATTCTATATTCTTGCCAATGAAGTCACCAAAATGAATACCTCATTAATTAACTACCTGAACCGATCAAAAATAAAAGGCCAAAGATTTAAGGAAAGAAATTAGAATGGAAACACAACTACAAACAACAAACTACAAACTACAAACTCCTCTCGTTGGCATCATCATGGGAAGCGACAGCGATCTTCCTGTAATGCAGGCGGCTGCTGATATTTTAAAATACTTTGAAATTGAATTTGAACTAACTGTTGTCTCTGCACATCGTACACCACAACGTATGTTCGACTACGCTTCTTCGGCAAAACAAAGAGGATTGAAAGTGATTATTGCTGGTGCTGGCGGTGCGGCGCATTTGCCCGGAATGGTTGCTTCTGTCACCAGTTTGCCAGTGATTGGCGTTCCGGTTAAATCAAGCAATTCCATTGATGGATGGGACTCCATTCTTTCCATTCTTCAAATGCCGAATGGAATTCCTGTGGCAACGGTTGCTTTGAACGCAGCAAAGAATGCAGGTATTTTAGCGGCAGAAATTATTGGCACTTTTGATGCATCCATTGCTGAAAAAATTCTTGCCTATAAAAAACAGTTGAATGAGGAAGTGCTGGCTAAAGTTGGAAAGTTAAAAGATGGTGGATGGAATAATCAGTTTGATAAATGAACGGTTCACATTTCTCAGGTTTGTTTTACTCAGTAAGAATCGTAAACTCCTGCTCCAAAGCCAATGAATTTTTCAACAACTCCTCAATAAAGCCTCTCCCCCATTTTGCATAAAACCAACTGAAATTTTCTATTCTTTCCTGTAAACCATTATTTGGAAAAAGCGCTTCTTTGATTTTTTGAATTTGCTTTTGCTGGTCTTCGAATTTTCTTTTTTCCGCACGAAGCATTTTCTTTTCCAGTTCTTCCAGGTCTTTTAGCGAACGGCTTTTGATGGCAATCACATATTGCGATAAGGTTTTGTCCACTGCTTCCGCCTGTATTCGTATTTGCTCATAAAACGCTTCGGCTTTTTCAAAATTTCCGTTGAGCTCAATTTTGTTCTGCGAATTTTTCGCAACGATCCTCTTCATCAATTCATTCTCGTCTTCAAAAAAATCGGTGACATTCAATTCTAATTTTTGGATCTTCTCCTTCCATTTTTCTTCAACAATCAAAAAAGAATTACGAAGTAATAAAACGGGGTAAACAATTTTATAATACTCAAACAAATCCTTCAATTGAAGCCAGTAGGCTGTTTCGCCGCCGCCGCCAATAAAAACAAGATTGGGTAAAATCGTTTCCTGGAAAAGTCCCCGCAAAATTACATTCGGACTAAAACGTTCCGGATGCTCTTCCAATTCCTTTTGCAGTTGTTCTTTGCTGAAAGAAATATCTGTATTTAACACCACAAACTTGTCTTCCTTGCTTTCTATCCTTTCCCGAATAGAATCTTTCAAGTAAAACAAATTGATCTCCCGCGGATAAGCCTGCGCTTCATAATGTGCCTCTAATCGTTCCGAGGTTTTCTGAACAATTTCATAAGGCTTGTGCTGAAACAGGTCTTCTTCAAAAACGGTTTTCATTTGCGTCTTCATCAAAGGATGGTCAGGAATAAAAACGATCAAACCATAATTGCCATATAATTCATTCACTAATTCAAAGGTTGCAGTCTGGATATCCTTTCCTGCAGAATAACATCGCCGTAAAAGTTCTGCTACTTCTTTTCCATATTGTTCCTGGTACAATTGTCCTTCTATCTGGTCAATCAATTGCGTCAGTGTATTATCCACCAACATTCTTCCCACCGCACCCGTTTGCTCTTTTTGCCACTCGATCTTTTTACCATCAATATAGGTGTGGTTCAACTCGGCAAAATCGGCATCTTCCGAACCCATATAATAAACAGGAACAAAATGGTATTGCGGTAATTGTTCTTTCAAATAAGAAGCAAGCTTTATCGTGTGTAATACTTTGTAAACAAAATAAAGCGGACCGGTAAATAAATTGGGCTGATGCGCCGTGCAAACCGTAAATGTATCTTCAGAAAGAAGCAACTCGATGTTATTGGTAACAGCGGCAGTGGCAACAACGGTTTTATACTGTTCCTGTAAAACTTCAACAAGAAGTTTTTTGTTTACAGGCTGTGCTTTCTTTTTTTGTATGGTTTCGTCTATGCTCTTAAGCGTTGGAGGCAAAGAATAAAATGGACGCAAATTTTCCGAACCGCTTACATAGTCTAAGGCTATTTTACTGAAAGCATTGGTTTGGTTGTATGGGAGTCGTTCGGTCAGAAACATGGGTTAAAAATAAATACAAGTGCGCATTTGAAATTGTTAAGTTCCGAAAACGGATCAGAAAGAGAACACGGATATAAAAGATTTACACGGCAATTGAATTAAAAATTAAAATCTGTGCACATCCGTTCAATCTGTGTCATCCATGTTCAAGAAAAAGAATTATTCTATTTGCAATTTGCATCCGGATGAATTCCTTCCTTATCTTTTGAAAGCACCGGCTTTCCATTTTCAAAACTGATGATCCAGATAGAATCGTAATCATCATCAGGCCATTTCTCTTTGGTATCAATTCCTAATGCACGTACAATATTGTCAATGTTGTTGTGTTCCCAAACCAACAACACCGTTCCCTGTTTTTTGAAAATTTCTTTTGAAATATCTTTCACGTCATTCACATCGTATTTGGTATTGATATCGAGATTATATTTTACGGCAAAGGGCACAATGGTTTGATACATTCTTGCCGTGCTGGTAGATTTTCCGGTATTAACGGCGGGAACAAAAATAGCATTGGG
>JAICTW010000373.1 GCA_025936195.1 Flavisolibacter sp. | reverse complement strand
TTTGCAATATCATTTTCGCCCATTGTTTTTGCCAATTGAACAAGGCTGCCGTAAGCTGCAATCTCGTAGTGCTCTACTTTTTGTGCAGAGATGATCAGTCCTGCATCAATAACCGAAGAACCCTTTGGCAGTTCACTGATCACTTCCTGTGCTTCTTTCACCAATCCTTCCATGGCCTCGCATTTCTTTGCCCTTGGAGCCATGTCCAGCATTCCAAAGACTTTTTCCAGCCGCTGGATTTGTTTCTCCGTTACGTTCAAATGATCTTCAAAAGCATTGGCCAATTCTTCTGAAGTAGCTGCTTTTTTCATTTTGGGAAGCGCCTTGGTGAGGTGTTTTTCTGCCCAATAAATATCTTTCAATTCATCGGTGAACAACTCTTTCAACATGGTTTCTTCACTCTGCATGTTTGCAGAGCCGGAGCTTTTTTTACTCTTCGACGTGCTTGTATTTCTTGGCATAAGAAAAATGTTTTAAATATTAACAATAGAAGAATAGAGTCAAAAAAATAGTGCCAACAGAAGAGATGTTAGAACACAAAATTGTAAGCGGTCTGTAGAGTTTTTTACACAGAGTTCGTAGATGAGGTTTTCAATTCCATAGGTGTTTTTTGTGGTATTCAATTTGGAGTTATAACACGAGTCTCTTTGATTACTCACCAAAAACAATTGTATGGCTACAATGGCAACTAATCAACAGTTGAGTTTTTTACAGGAAAAGATCCGTGAAATCGGAAGTGCTCTTTTCTTCAATTTGAGCGAATCCGTACTGAAGCTTCCGACTTCTATCGTTTCCACGTTAAAGGTGGACGATTATGGATTTGTTTGGTTCTTTGTCCAAAAGCCTATGCAAAACCTGAAAGAATTTGAAACTGAATTTCCGGTGCGTCTTGATTTTTTTAGAAAGGGTTCGGGATGTTTTCTGCAAGTGAACGGAAAAGGCTGGGTCGTATCCGATCCGGAAGAAATGAATGCATTTGTAACGTTGCCCGAAGATTCAAAGAAATTAGCAATGAATGAAATGGTGCTGGTTAAAGTAAAGATCATGAGGGCTGAATATTATGAAACCAGAACAGCTACGCAACAATCGTGGTGGCAGAATGCAGTGAACACGGTTAGTACCTGGTTCAGGCATTCCAACGATTTGCGCCCTGATGTTTATTATCCGGCATCTTAAAATTTTTTGATTATGCGAGCAATTTGGTCCGGTGCTATAAGCTTCGGCTTGGTAAATATTCCTGTTAAGCTAAACAGCGCTATCGAATCCAGCGAAGGTCTTGACTTTGACATGCTTTCCAAAAAAGACATGGCGCCGATTCGTTATGCAAGGATTGACACTAAAACAGGAAAGGAAATTCCGTGGAAGGAAATTGTGAAGGGATATGAATATGCCAAGGGAAAGTATGTGGTAGTTACCGATGAAGATTTCAAAAAAGCAAGTCCTGAAAAATCGAGATCAGTGGATATTATTGAGTTTGTAAAGGAAAATGAAATTGATCCGATTTTTTACGAGAAGCCTTACTATCTGGTTCCTGATAAAGGTGCTGATAAGTCGTATCACCTTCTCATCAAGGCATTGGAAGAAACAGAAACAGTTGGTTTGGCAGAATTCATGTTGCGCAACCGCATGCACATGTGTGCATTGAAAGCAAAAGATGGCGTGTTGCTTTTGCATCAATTGCGCTACCAGGAAGAAATCCGCGAAGCCCCGGAAGTGGAAACTCCGAAGAGTGAAAAGATCTCAGCGAAAGAAGTGGAGCTTGCAAAGAAATTGATCAACCAGCTTACTGAAAAATTCAATCCTGCCGACTTCAAAGACACCTATGTAACTGAATTGAAAAAAGTAATTAAGGCAAAAGCAGCCGGAAAAGATATTCATATTGCGGAACCGAAGAAGGCTACTGCTACTGTGAAAGATCTGATGGAGGTTCTAAAGCAAAGTCTGGAAGCAACACCTCCAAAGAAAAAGAAGGCCGCGTAAATCTATTCTGAAAAATTGCCTCTGTTCGCAGAGGCAATTTTGTTTTCTTCGCAAATTTTCAAATCGTTTGCTGTCAACTTTCCTTCCTTCATAATCTCCTATCTACACCATTGAATTTTTTGACTATTCATCCAATTTATAATTGGGGTGAATAAAAGATGATCTTCTTTGATTCCCTTTCCGATCTAATGAACAATTCGAGCGCCTTATTGCGTGTTAGTCTAATGATTCTTTATACTTTAAAGAAAGCTAAACGCAATACAGCGCTTGCAGTATCTCCGCACAGCACGGCAATCATACTACCCAAAAAAATAGCCAAAGTATAATGACTCTTCCCTGTGCGCTGGCCTGGCAAAAACAGCGGAGCATTTGTTTTTGTATGCCCTTTCTTTGTGGATTTTATCCCGCCTGGGCGGGATTCTTTGGGCAAACAAAAAAAGAAAAAGAACAATGATGGAAAGAGAAAGGAAAGCCCGTAATTACGGAAACTAAAATTCAATTCACTAAACCGTTTAATAATATTTTACAAACTTACACTGGCATAAGTTTTTCACGCTTATGCTTATGAGCTTATCCCTCTATAAAAGAAAACGCCGCTTTAACGAAACTCCCGAGCCGGAGGGTAAAGAAAAATCTTCCAAAGCACATTTGCGTTTTGTCATTCAAAAGCACGATGCCTCACATGTGCATTATGATTTTCGTTTAGAAATGGAAGGCGTGTTGAAGAGTTGGGCTGTTCCAAAAGGACCTTCTTTGAATCCTGCAGATAAAAGACTGGCCATGCAGGTGGAAGATCATCCTTATGATTACAGAAACTTTGAAGGTATAATACCGGCGGGTAACTATGGCGGAGGAACTGTCATTGTTTGGGATGAAGGGACGTATGAACCAATTGGTGCGGAAGGATTAAGCAGAAAGGAACAGGAAAAAATTTTATTGAAACAATTTTACTCCGGCAACTTAAAAATTATCATGCATGGGAAAAAAATAAAAGGGGAATATGCATTGTTTCAAATGAAAGGAAGAGGAGAACGGTCATGGATTTTAATGAAGCATAAAGATGAATTTGCATCGGACCAAGATATTACTGAAGATGAAGGATCAGTAAAAACAGGAAAGACTTTGGTGGAAGTGGCAGAAGAACATGGAACAATAGTTAACCACCCCGAAGCACACGGGAGAGTGGTAAGCGAGAAGGCAAATGGTAAAGGGAAAAAGGGAAATAGTGAAAACAAGAAAAAACCTATTGAGCTTTTAAATAGTGAAGAAAGGAATTCTGCTAAAGGAAAAGCATCTGGTAAATCCAGACAATCTAAAAATAACTCAGGTAAATCCGCGGTTAAGTTACTCGGTGATAGTTTTTCTTTAGCACACAAATCATCAATGCCCAAAGATGTTGTGCCCATGCTGGCCACATTAACCGATCAACCTTTTGACGATGAAAACTGGTTGTTTGAAATTAAATGGGATGGTTATCGTGCCGTGGCTTATTGCGATAAAAAAAATGTGGAGTTGGTGTCAAGAAATCTTACGCCGTTCACTGAAAAATATTATCCTGTCACAGATGCTTTCAAACAATTAAAATTAAATGCTGTTTTTGATGGGGAAATTGTTGCAGTGGATGAAAGAGGACTAGCTGTTTTTCAATCCTTGCAAAACTGGCAGAATACACCGGTACGCTTGCAGTATTTTATTTTTGATATTCTGTGGCTGGATGGATACGATCTCACAGGGCTTCCGTTAATTGAACGGAAGAGAATTTTAAAAGAAGTATTGCCCAAAGATGATGAAATAATAAAGTATAGCGATCATGTTGTTGGCGATGGAAAAGAATTTTTTCAGGTAGCTGTTTCGCAGGGGCTGGAAGGCATTATGGCTAAAAAGGCCGACAGCGTTTATCAAACGGATAAACGTACAGAGAATTGGGTGAAGATAAAAGTGAGCTTACGACAGGAAGTGGTGATTGTTGGCTACACAGCGCCAAGAAAATCAAGAAAATATTTCGGCTCTCTTTTATTGGGATTGTACGATGGAGATGAGTTGGTGTATGTAGGCCATACCGGAAGCGGCTTTAACACAAAATCACTCGAGCAGATTTACAATAAGCTGCAACCATTG
>JAICTW010000640.1 GCA_025936195.1 Flavisolibacter sp. | reverse complement strand
TGGATTATATACTGCTCCCACAGGTGAAGCTTTAAAATTTGATATTGAAAAAACCAAAGAAATGGGTTTCAATATGATTCGGAAACACATCAAAGTGGAACCGGCGCGTTGGTATTATTACTGTGATAGTATTGGAATGCTCGTGTGGCAGGATATGCCCAGCGGAGATTTAGGCAATCACTGGGAACCGCGACCCGGCGTGCTCGGAAGGCAAACTGATAGAGACCGCTCTCCGGAAAGTGAAGGTTATTACCGCAAGGAATGGAATGCAATCATGGATGCGTTGCACAATTATCCAAGCATCATTGTGTGGACTCCTTTTAATGAAGCGTGGGGACAATTCAAAACAGTTGAAATTGCCAATTGGACCAAACAAAAAGATCCTTCGAGGCTGGTGAACAGTGCAAGCGGCGGTAATTTTTATCCCGTTGGAGATATTGAAGATCTGCATAATTATCCTGATCCTGCAATGCCACGACCAGATATTTTTGGTGCAAAAAAAGCATTGGTATTGGGAGAATTTGGCGGACTTGGTTTGCCGGTAGATGGACATACATGGCAGCAAAAGAGCTGGGGATACCAAAGTTTCAAAAGCAATGATAGTTTATTTAAAAGATACCATTCTTTGATGATCAAGCTTGAAGATCTGATCAAACATGGTTTGTCAGCCGCCGTTTATACTCAAACCACAGACGTTGAAGGTGAAGTAAATGGGTTCATGACTTATGATAGAAAAGTAATGAAGATGCCTTTGGAAAAATTAAAAGAAGCAAATGAAAAAATGTATGATGTGGTGCCGGATGAAAGCCTTTAAATAACAAATCATTTCTTTTTTGGGATCAAAAGAGTCACGAAGACTTTTTGATATTAATTAAATTTGGAGGAATCCAAAAATTTTAAGAACGATGAAAATAAGAATCCTGAATATTTGTTGGTTTGCTACTATTTCATTCAGTTCAATATTGAGTTTTAAAAATGCAAACGCCCAAAAAGATTTAAAAGCAACGGTTGTTGAGCGGCCTTCCACAAGCGGCACCAATTCATATTATGTAAGCAATAAAAAACCTTTGCAGCCATTAGTTTTTATAAAGCTTCCGGTTGGTGCTATCAAACCGCAAGGATGGATTTTAAAATATCTGGAATTGCAGAGAGACGGATTAACCGGAAAATTGGGAGAAATAAGCGCGTGGCTTGAAAAGAAAAATAATGCCTGGTATAGTGGCACTGGCAAAGGCGATCATGGTTGGGAAGAGGTGCCTTATTGGTTGAAAGGTTATGGCGATATGGGTTATATTTTGAACGATCAATCTATTATCAAGGAAACAAAATCGTGGCTTGAAAAAGTATTTCAAAGCCAGCGGCCTGATGGTTATTTTGGTCCGGGAGAAGTGGTGAGGAATAAAGAAAATCAAATTGTAAAGGTTCCGGATCTGTGGCCGAATATGATCATGCTTTTTTGCCTGCAATCTTATTATGAATACAGCAATGATGCACGCGTAATTCCTTTTATGACCAAATATTTTCATTGGCAATCAACAGTGCCGGATAATATTCTTTTAAGAACTTATTGGGAAAACAGCCGTGGTGGCGATAATCTCTACAGCATTTATTGGTTGTATGATCATACTGGTGATAAATCACTGTTGGATTTGGGTACAAAAATTTTCAGAAATACTGCTGATTGGGATCAAAAAAATAATTTACCAAATTGGCATAATGTGAATATAGCACAGAGTTTCCGTGAGCCAGCCACTTATTACATGCAAACAAAAGACAGCAGCTTGTTGCAAGCGACTTATAATGATTTTCATCTTGTCAGAAATATTTATGGACAAGTTCCGGGCGGCATGTTTGGAGCGGATGAAGATGCGCGAAAAGGTTATACCGATCCGCGTCAGGCGGTTGAAACCTGCGGCATGGTAGAGCAAATGGCAAGCGATGAAATACTAAGTGGAATAACAGGAGATCCAATGTGGGCAGACAACTGTGAAAATGTTGCTTTCAACACCTATCCTGCGGCGGTAATGCCCGACTTCAGGGGATTGCGTTACCTCACCGCTCCAAATATGGTAGTAAGTGATAGTAAAAATCATTCTCCCGGAATAGAAAACTCTGGTCCTTTTTTGACCATGAATCCTTTCAGCAGCCGCTGTTGCCAGCACAATCATTCACAGGGCTGGCCTTATTATGAAGAACATTTGTGGATGGCTACTCCTGATAATGGAATCGCTGCAATCATGTACAACAGCAGTGAAGTAACAGCGAAAGTTGGAAATGCAAAAGGCAAAACTGTTACCCTAAAACAAACGACACATTATCCCTTTGATGAAAATATTAAAATAGAAGTAAGTACTTCTTCTCCGGTAAGTTTTCCATTATACCTCCGTGTTCCCCGTTGGTGCAAGGATGCAAAAGTAATGATCAATGGAAATCCGGTAAATGTGGATGCAACACCAAGTTCATACATTCGCCTCGAAAATAAATGGAAACAAGGCGATGTAATTGAACTCAAGCTGCCGATGGAACTCGCTTTGAAATTATGGACAGAAAATAAAAATAGTGTAAGTGTGAATTATGGCCC
>JAICTW010000401.1 GCA_025936195.1 Flavisolibacter sp. | reverse complement strand
GGAAGCGTGAGTGAATGTCCCCGCTCAAATTTTTTTGTTGTAACAAAAGATGATCGCATCCTTACACCGTCCAAAAACATTTTAAAGGGAGTTATGAGGTCAAAGCTCATTGAAACAGCCAAAAGGAATTTTACAGTGGAAGAAAGATATCTCACCATAGAGGAAATCAAAACCTGTAAAGAAGCCTTTATCACCAGCACCACCAAATTGGTATTGCCGGTTCGCCGGATTGATGAACATGTTTTCACTGATAGTAATATCACTTCACAATTGTATCAATCTTTGATTGAACTTCAGCAAAAACAAATCATGTATCTGGAGAAATAACAAATGAATTCATCAATTCTTTTGATTGCTTTCCCTCCTAAAAAATACGTAGTAATACGCTATTGCACTACGTAGTAACCGCAATTTTTGAATAGGTGTGAAAGCCTATCTTTCCACTATGATGAATGTAATACAACAAGACATTGATCTTTGGGAAGTTTGGGTGGAATATGATCAATTCCATCCTGAATATTTTGGAACCTTGTATGTTCATGGAGAAATTGAAACAGACCGGAAATTGAGTTCTCCGCTCATTCGCGTCAGCTCTGATATCAGCACACAACTGATCCTGCAGCTTCCGGCCCGCACAAACAATGATCATTGTATCAATGAAGTGATGTATTCAGAACCGATAAAAAATCTCAATCAATATTCCTCAGTGTGTATTTATGCAGGCAGTGAATTAATTGGATGGTTTAACGATATCGAGATCATGATCTGATACTCGTTGGTAATAACCGTACAGGCCCGTCTTTAGTCTGTACCCTTTACTCCTGCTTCATTTGATAAACGATAGCTATGGCAAATGAAGAGATAAAAGTTTTGGATCCTTTGGGTAAAACAATTTATCTGCCTTTAGGCATTTGCGATAAAGAAGATACACAACAGGATATTTATGATGATGTGCAAACTGTAATTCAAAAGCCTGCTATTTTGATCGAAGTCACCGAAAACAGTGAAAACTATTTCTATTATTTCAGGTCCATTGGCTGGAATCAAACTTTACTGATAACTGTTCATTTGAGAAACAGCCAGTGGGAAGCTGTTCATTGTCAAAAAAATCCCTCCACCCGTGAACTTTCCTTCATTTTAAAAAAAGGAAAACAAATCATTTAATCAACTACATAAATGTGGTTGCGGATAGCATATACTACAATGCCTGCAGCGTTTCTTGCACCAATTTTCGTCTGTATCCGGTCTCTGTATCCTTCAACAGTTCGTACACTGATCTTTAAGCGATCCGCCATTTCTTTATTGGTCAACTCCTGGCATATCAGCAAAATGACGTCAATTTCCTTTTGAGACAGTTCGGGTTTTTCAGCCTTTTTTATAAATGAAATGCGGTCATTCTTAGCAATCATCCTGGTGAGTTTGGAAGAGGTGCCGTCGCAATAATATATCTGGTTATTATGAACTGCTTTAATGGCTTCAATGATCTCGTCCTTGTGTGCATTTTTCAAAAGATAACCCTTTGCTCCGGCTTCCATCATGTCAATGATCAGGTTTTCTTCGTCTATCATGGATAGGGCAACAATTCCCATGTCGGGAAATTCGGCGCTCAGGATCTTTGTTGCTTCCAGCCCATCCATCCTGGGCATTTTTATATCTGTTACAATAACGTCAGGTTGCAGGCGGCGGGCAAGTTCCACCAATTCTTCTCCGTTAGAAGCCTCTCCTATTAAGTCAACGGAAGGTTGTTTTTTAATCATGGCTTTGAATCCATCTCTGAAGATTTCATGATCATCAGCCAGAATGATCCTGATGGGATTTGTTGTTTTCATCATAAGCAGTTGGTACTTCAAAAATATAGGTTGTTCCTTTCCCTTTCTTTGATTCGAAAAACATTTTTCCACCAATGATCTCCGTGCGTCTTAATAAATTTTGAAGTCCCATACCCGAAGTCTCCTTTGCTTTTTCCTCATAATTAAAGCCCTTGCCATTATCTTTTGAAGAAAGGACAATAAGATCTTTTTCCTGCTTCAATTCTATCAGCAGTTCAGAAGCATCAGCATGCTTAATAGTATTGTGAATAATTTCCTGCACTATTCTGTAAAAATTGATTGCCTGTGCATGCGTAGTTTTAATATCTGTGAATTGAAAATTGACTTTCAAAGCACTGCTTTTACCACAATATTGAACAAATTCGCCAATAGCCGCCGAAAGACTTTTCGTTGTTAAGGAAGTGGGCATCAGGTCAAATAAAATTTCCCGTATCCTCTTTAAAAGGTTATCAATTTGTTCATTGGTTTTTCTTACTTCTTCTTCATCTGTTTCATTTTGAATATCAAGGCTGGCGATCCTCAGCTTGATGGCAGAAAGTATAGGCCCTATTTCATCGTGAAGATCAGAAGCCATGCGGCTTCTTTCTTTTTCGAGTGTTGTAATTTCAGTAAGAAGATTTTGATGGTACATCCTGACAGCCCTTCGCTGCTGGCGAATGATGGAGACAACAAAATAGAAGATGATAATTCCTACAACGGCACAAACGATCAGAATTGCAGTGTAAAAGCTTGTCTCTTGGGCATCCATAAAACTATAAATAGCCCCGCTAAGTTAGCTGGGCTATTTATTTCAAAGTCATTTATTTCCTACAAAACCTCCTCCTGGAAATCCTGGAGGGCAGCAAGCATAAGGACAAGGACATGAGTTATCAACACCATCCCAGCCATCCTGCGCATTTAAGGAAGACGTATTGGATCCGTGTTCGCCACCTAAAATCTTTGTTTTTATATCGTTTCCATCTTTGTCAACAGGAAGAAAGATCAAAGTTAGCAGACCATCTGGTTTTTTCCCATAATAAGCACGAATGCTCTTCGCGCCTGGCACATTAAGTAACGCAGCAAATGCATCTCGATTAAAAGTCTCAGAAATAGGAATTTTAAACGATTGATCAAAATATGACTTGTCACTCACCATTTCTTTTAATTTTTTCTTTTCTTCTGCAAATGCATTTATGTAGTTGACTACCATGCTACCTTTTATAAGGTGTTTGCTTGCTGCTTTAGCATCAAATGGAATTGTTGATGAATGTTTCTCCGTACTACCGTAGATCATTGTTGCCGCAATTGCAGCAAGAACAACAATAGATCCAAAAAGAAATTTTTTGTTCATAACATTTGGTTTTGATTAAGAGAATAATTAACTATTGAATTTACTATGGTTTCCCACTCAAAACCAAATAATGAAGTTCACAAGATATTAACCATTAAAAGCGAAGAGAAAAAGGTCTTCTTTTTTGCATCCACATTATGGCCAGGGTAAATAGTAAATTAGTCAGACAATTAATGACACTTAGAATTCTTTGGACGCTTCTTCTAAAATCTAAACTGTCTTTAAGACCATATAAGCCAAACAGTCTTTGTATTATTTGATACGTAAAAAAAGTAATCAAACCAATACAGATAAGAAAGGTCGGATTCTTTAATAGTTCTCTTTCAGTAAATAATAGCTCATTAATGGCCCGAATACTTAAAAAAACAATAAGCAGAGCACAAATAATATCAAAATAAAAACTGTATTTCATCCCGAAATCACCACTCAGGAAATTGTCTATGAGCCAGGTAGCTATAAAAAGACCGAAAAGAAAATAGAGAAACTTTCTTTGTCCTCTGAAAATACCCAATTTGCTAAAGAACCATAGCAGTAACAATGATTCACAAAGACCATAAATTATTATGACTGACAGATTATTATGATAATGGTAGGCAAAATAGACACTTACTGCCTCACTAATGCATCCAATCCATATAAGGTAAATGAATGGAAGATAG
>JAICTW010000451.1 GCA_025936195.1 Flavisolibacter sp. | reverse complement strand
TCTTTATTACGATTCTTTGTTCGGAAGGAAGCGAATCTTTTTCAACAGGCAATGTATTGGGCTTGTGCAAATATTTTTTGATATAGCTGCTGTCTTTGGTAAGATCGAAATAAAACCTTGCTCTTACTGAATCTTCTTTGTACTGTAAGCGTGGCAAGTAAGAAGGCATCAGATTGGCATTTGTAATACGATCGGCTTCCACTTTTCTATCAGCTCTTAAGGAATCAGTCAAATATTTTTCCACCATCAAATAAGCCATCGGCCCGGCCCAGGTGGCGCCAAAACCTCCGTTTTCAACAATAACAGCAACCGCGATCTTAGGATCATTCATTGGAGCAAAACAACCAAACACCGAGTGGTCTTTCAATTGAATGACTTTACCATCCAGCACTATTTTATTTTCCGCTGTTCCTGTTTTTGCGCAAATATCTATTCCGGGAATTTTTGGAATGAGTGATGCAGTACCCAGGGTAGTTACCTCGTGCATGCCTTCAATTACAATATTGTACAAGCTATCCGAAATATGAACGGGAATTTTATGCTTGATCCTGTATTTACTTAGCAGTGTATCGTCGGCCTGCTTATCGTCAATGTGTTCTACTAAATGAGGAATGTAGTAATAACCTTTATTGGCAATGACAGCCATTGCATTGGCAATTTGTAATGGAGTCACAGACAATTCGCCTTGGCCAATGCCAAGCGAAACGTTGGTGCAGGAATTCCATGAATTGTTATACCGTTTATTGTAAAAAGCCGTGTCGGAAACATTTCCGCGGTCTTCGCTCGGAAGGTCAATTCCCAACTGATGGCCGTAACCAAAAGCATTGACGTATTCTTTCCACTTAGCATAACCAGCTTTTACGTCTCCAATCCTGGGGTTATCAACAGCGGCACGGTAGGCCATTGAAAAGAAAGAGTTACAGGAATAAGCAATGGAAGTTTTGAGGTCCTTTGAATGGCCTAACCAGTGTTCCGTACATTTTACAGGCCGTGCACAACCATAGTAAGCGCCCCGGCAGGCAATACCGGTTTGCGGCGTAATCACTCCTTCATCCAAACCAATTAAAGCACCGATTGGTTTAAAAGTAGAACCCGGAGGATATTGTCCTTTAATAGCACGGTTCAATAAAGGCCTTGAAACATCTAATACCAGCTTGCTGTACATTTTTCTAAAGCTGTTGCCGGTAAGTTCATTTGGACTAAAGGTTGGGCCCGAGGCCATAGCCAATACGCCTCCTGTTTTGGGATCTATAGCTACAATGGCTCCGATTTTATTTTTCAAAAGTTTTTCAGCCAGTTGTTGAAGCTCCGCATCTAAATACGTATGCAGGGCCTGACCCGCTATAGCCGGCTCATCCATTTTCCCTTCAGCATAACTTCCTTTTACACGGCCACGATTATCTTTTATCAGAACCTGTAAACCACGCTGTCCCATCAATACGCTTTCATAAATATTTTCCAAACCGGTACGGCCTACGTAGTCGCCGGGTTCATAAAATCCACCGGAGCGGGCAATCATTCCCGAATCCACTTCGCCGATATAACCTAGAAAGTGAGCGCCAACATCAAAGGGATAGGTGCGCACAGGACGTTCCTGCAGAAAGAAGCCACTTCCAAAGCGCCACATGTTTTCTTCCAGCCGTGCATATTTTTCAGGAGTCAATAATTCCTCAAATGCTGCTGCCCGGTTTCTATTCCCTCCATTTTTTACAATGGCATCAACAACACGTTTATTGAATTCGGCCGTATCAATTTCAAGTAGCTGGCACAGGTAGGCTGTGTCTACTCCGCGAACTTCCGACGGCGTTACCATCAGGTCATACATTAATGTATTTTTTACAAGAGCCCTGTTCTTGCGGTCGTAAATAATTCCCCGCGCAGGATACACTGTTTTTTTGAGCAATGCATTTTGCTCGGCTTTGATTTCATATTCGCTGGAAAGTAATTGCAAATTGAAAAGCTGAGCCAGAATTACAAGGAAGGCTAAAGCAAAAAGGAGTCGTATGATGTAGCTTCTCGATTGGTTGAACACAGGCATTGATTAAACGCGAAGAAAACAATTAGGAGATTCGTATGCAAATGCAATGCAAAGGTGAACAAAGCTTTGATGATTACAAAAGAAGCGGTAAGTTTTTGCGATTTTTTTTATAAAGAAGCCGGCAGTTCGATGTTTGAAGTGCAATGTTCGCGCCGAACATCAAATAACTACGCAGTATTTGTCCTAAACTTCAACTTCCTTGGAAATAAAACTTCTACCGTAAAGATCAAAAGCAAACTAATACCCGTAGTGGACAAAACCTTGATAATAAAATCCAGAAAGGTTCCAAACTGCAGCCATTCCAATAAAACAAGGTAGGTATGATGTAAAAGAGTCAGGATAAAAACATACACCGAATAAGGCGCCCAGCCCATAGCTCTTGGCGAAGGTTCACGATAGTTAAATTCAGCAGTGTCTTTTGGAATTAAAATGGTAATAATAAAAGGACGAACATAGGCGATCAATACACAAGCTGCTGCATGAAGTCCGGGAGTCATCGTAAAATAATCAAGAGTGAGCCCGGTAACAAAACCCACCAGCAATAAACTTAAACGGTTTAATGTGAAAGGAAGCCAGAGAATAAAAAGATAATAAAGAATGGGTACAACAAAGCGGTGAAGCGGCGGCAATTTGTCCAGAATGTACACCTGCACCACAATAAAAATGACCAGCCGGAATATATTTTTTACAAGATCGCTCAATTATTTTCCTTTTTTCTGTTGTTCAACTTTCTTTTCCGTGTCTTTTTCTAACAGCAATTGTTCATCCCTTTGCACATTTTCAACAACAAACACCTGCTGAATGGTATTGAAGTTCACAGCCGTTTTTATTTTTAAAAGATAGAAGCCTGTTGCAGGATCTACTTCAATTGCTGCTACCCTTCCAATGAGTTTATCCGGTGGGAAATTGTAAGAATAGCGGCTGGTAATCACAGTATCACCAACCTTTACTTCCACACTTTTTGAAATACCCTTGAGCTGTACAAAACGCGGATCCTTTGCATTCCATACCAGGTTTCCGGCATCACCTGTTTTCTTTAATGCAGCACTGACGGAACTTTGCACGTGCAGCAATGACATCACTTCACTGAAATTAGAACTTACATTCACCACCTGACCCACCACAGCTCCATCGGAATTCAAAACAGCCATATTGTCCCGGATACCGTATTTTGATCCGCGGTTCAACTGCAAATAATTTTTCTCTGAGGTAACTGTATTGTAAACCACCTTCGCCTCCCGCCAAATATATTTTCTGAATTGCTTGAGCGAGTCTACCATTGCAGAATCCAACACCATTCTTTGAGATGAATCAGGAATGGAAAAATTTGTTCGCAAAAGATTGAGAAGGGAATCGTTCATGCGGTGAAGCCTTCTGTTTTCTTCTCCCTGGTGAAAATAATCATCCAGCTTATCCACCTGCTTGT
>JAICTW010000345.1 GCA_025936195.1 Flavisolibacter sp. | reverse complement strand
AAACCCTGCTTTTCAAAAAATTTGCACGGTGTGATCAAAAGCAAGGCAACAAGACCGGCAAAGGCCAACGGCTTTAGTATCTCCTGTCCCAGGTAAAGCAATGCAAAAGCGATAATGAGACACAAAAGCGGATTGACCAGCTTGGCAAAAAATACCGATGTTGAAGAGGATCTGCAAACGCCCATGCACTAAATGTAATAATTTAAACTGTTCGTTACTTTGCAGCTATGAGATTTTTGCTTTTGATCGTACTCGTTCTGGGCAGTCTGTTTTGTCTTTCTCAAACCAACTCCATTTCTACAAAAAACCGGAAACAAAACAAGGATGAAGAAAACAGTTTTGCTTATATGCTGCCTTATGAAAAAGGAAGATCATTTTTATTGGTGCAAGCCTATCAGTCCATGTTTACGCACAGAGGGGAATTTGCTTTGGATTTTAAAATGAAGAGGGGAACAAAAATTTGTGCCGCAAGAGGCGGAATAGTGGTGGAAGTAAAAGAAGATTCAAAGAAAGGTGGTTTTAAAAAGAAATATTTACCACAGGGAAATCACATTATCATCAAGCACGATGATGGTACGTATGGAAATTACTGGCACTTAGCATACAGCGGTGCGCTGGTGCACGTTGGTGATACAGTGAAACAAGGACAAGTGATTGGCCTTTGTGGCAAAACAGGATACACGGCTTTCCCCCATTTGCATTTTGAAGTAACCACTCAATTCACACCCGGACGAAATCAAATACCCACTCAATTTATTACCACAAAGGGCAGGCGGTATTTAAAACCGCTGCATCGGTACAAATCAATTTAATTTAGGTTTGCAGCCTCATGCAGGATTTTTTTCAAAAGTTTATTCATGATGTTCAGCAAACTTCGTGGATGGAGTTTGTTGCAGTGATCTCGGGCATTGCAAGCGTTTGGTTTTCCAAAAAAGAAAACATTCTGGTGTATCCGGTTGGATTAGTCAACACCATCTTTTATGTGTACATCAGCATGGAAGGTTCGCTGTTTGGCGAAGCCTCTGTAAATTTTTATTACACCGTAATGAGTATTTATGGATGGATATTATGGGCAAGAAGGGACAAGCAACAGCATATTATTTTACACATTACGAAAAGCAGTTTCAAAGAATGGCTGCAGCACATCTTGTTCTTTGCTTTTTTTTACGTAACGATCTTCTTAGCGCTGCATTGGGCAAAGACTGCATTCTATGCCAATACTGTTCCCGCAATGGATGCTTTTGCATCGGCAACTGCTTTTACAGGCATGTGGTTGATGGCAAAGAAGAAAGTGGAAAGCTGGTGGTGGTGGATTGCCACTAACATCACATCCATTCCGCTTTATTACATTAAAGGTTATGCGCTGACTAGTGTTTATTATTTGATCCTGCTGGTATTGGCTGTGTTTGGATTGATGGAATGGCAACAAAGAGCAAGAGAGGTAAGACTAAAAGCTGCCGGCGAGTGAGTTCTTTTTGCTGATTCGTGCAATTCGTTTTAATTCGTATCATCAATGAGAAAAATTGTTGTCATCGGACCTGAATCAACAGGTAAAAGCACTTTGTGTGAGCAATTGGCAGAACATTACAGAACCTGCTGGTGTCCTGAGTTTGCAAGGGAATATCTAAAGCAAAACGGAGGCAAATACAGTTTTGCTGATCTGCTGAACATTGCACATGGACAACTGGAATTGGAAGACACGATAGTAAATCACGCGAAAGGATTTTATTTTATTGATACCGACATGTATGTGATGAAGGTTTGGTGCGAAGTGGTTTTTGAAAACTGTCACACCTGGATACTCAAACAAATTGCCAAACGGCAATACGATCTTTATCTTTTGTGCAATACCGACCTGCCCTGGATAAGAGATGAGTTAAGAGAATATCCCGATCTGGAATTCAGAAAAAAATTATTCAAGACTTACAAAGATCTTTTGATCCATCAAAAAACAAGGTGGGCTGAAATTTCAGGAACCGATGCACAACGTTTGCAAATGGCAGTGAGCATTATTGATACGGTGTTTGGGAGAAGGTGAATGGTCAATGGTCAATGGTCAATGGTGAATTGGGGAGTTCTCCTGTTTTTTACAGTCTGATGGCTGGACGCAAAAACTTTTCAGTAAAGATTTGCGGTGACAAATCCCTGCAAAACACGCCTGCACCAACGCCTCTAAAATTCACGTTTCAGGATTGACATTGCACGATCTCACTTTATGATTCCCTGCACATCCGGATCTTTTTCCAGATTATTCATCTGACGAAGTATCCACCCGCTTTTTACAATCATATAAGCCGAAGGAGGTTTGACGTTGTATTTTTTTGGATTGGGCAAACATGCTGCAATCATTGCAGCCTGCTGACGACTTAATTTTTTTGCCGGCTTTTTAAAATAAGTTTTCGAGGCTGCTTCTATTCCATAGATGCCATTGCCCATTTCAATTACGTTCAAATACATTTCCAGTATTCTTCTCTTTCCCCAAATCCATTCGATCATTTTTGTAAAATACACCTCCAATCCTTTTCGTATCCAGTCTCTTCCCTGCCACAAAAAAACATTCTTGGCCACCTGCTGGCTGATGGTACTTGCTCCGCGAATACGTCCCGGCTTTTTCTTGTTGTACTTCATGGCTTTTTCAATGCTCTTCCAATCGAAGCCATTATGATCAGGAAAGAGCTGGTCTTCAGAAGAAATGACTGCAAGCTTTATGTTGTACGACATTTCATCATAATCCACATAATCCCTTTTCAATCCATCGCCGCTGATCCAACTTGATAATTGCGTAAGAGTAATAGGTGGATTGATCCATTTTAATGCAATGATGTAAATCAATTGTGCAATGAAAAGAATAAGAAAGGTTCTCCAGATAAATCGTCCGATCCTTTGCAGCAGGGTTCTGTCTTTCTTCATGGCTTGCAAGATAGAACTTGAATAAAACAATCTCAAAAATGAAGGTCAAGCGTTTGCAATGTGAACTTTTTACCAAGAATAAATTTTCTGCGACTGAGCTTTGGAAAAAAATGAATGAGGTAATTTCCATAGCCAAGTCCTGCGGAATAAATCAAGGCTTTTTTAAAACTCACCCACTTGGCCAATGTCATTCCTGCTGTTGATAAAGCCACTCCTGCTGTGGTCAACAAAAAAGTGGGGGTGAGCGACAAAGAAATTCTCTCTCTCAAATAAATTTCTTTTATGGAAGATGTCGAAAACCATTTTTCATTTACGTAAACAGAATCTTTATTCACCAAGGTCAGTTCGCCATTAATCATTTGTCCGTTTTTTGTTTGGAACCGTATAGCATCTCCTTCTTCAAAACGCTTTACTGTTTTGTACCCTTTCTTTTTTACGTATAAAGCTCCTCTTTGTGCAAACAACAATTGTGAGAAGAGCAAAAAGAAAAAGAGCAGCAATTTTTGCATACTTAAACTTATAGCGAAAGAACTAACTGTTTTGTTAATTACCTGAACAGAATAATGATCACGCCGAAAGCAATCAATATTATACCATTGATCTGATTAACGCGATGAATGTTTTTTGCTGTCATTCGTTTGCGGATTTTATTGGCCAGCAAAACTTTTGCTACATCAGCAGCCAAAGCAATGATAAGTGCAATGGAGAAAACAATAATGCGTTGGTTGATCGTATCGTCAATAAATGTAGTTGCTGTGGTTAACCAGAAAATAATGATACCCGGATTAAAAACATTCATGATAAAGCCTGTAATAAACAGCTTAATGTAATCACCTCTTGCCATGGTTATTGTTGTGCCGTCTACATCAAGCTTTGCTTTTTTAAAGAACACATAATACACTCCCGCAATGATCAAAAAAATGCTGGCCACAACTGCCAGTATTTTTTTGTGTGCATTTAATACGTCAAATAAATTGGTGAACAGGTTGCTGAGAAGTACCAGCAGAATATCGCTTAAAGAAATGCCTGCAATAAAAGCCAGTCCCCCTTTGTGTCCGTTGGCAATGCTTTGCTTGATGACCATGAACACAATGGGGCCAACAGAAATAGCAAGCAATAAACCCAATGTAATCCCTTTAAGCAATGCATCCATAAAGCAAGGAGTTGAAGCACGGTATGTAGAGATTTCCGGAAGTATATTTGTTGTACGACCTTCTATTTTATATCCCGCACTTCGTAAACATTCAAAAACTCATTCCAGTCCTGCAGCATCTTTCCTTTCATTACTCTTGGAAATTTATGCTGGCTGCCCAGTTTTCCCTTTTGTTCCAAAAATTTCAGGAAAGCTTCTTCGGGTAATTTTTCAAGAAAGATATCTTTCAAAGCACTGGTCCTTTCCACAGCATAATCATCATTAAGTTGGCAAAGATGTTCATCAATTTTTTT
>JAICTW010000775.1 GCA_025936195.1 Flavisolibacter sp. | reverse complement strand
AGTATAGATCGACGTATGCTAATCCGATTTCTTTGTTTGTACATATCCAATTTTGAACATAAAACAAATATTTTTTCACTTCATGGGGTAAATGAGCATTTTAAACTGTCCTCTTAATGGTTTAGGTGGCTTTATCCTTCTTTAAAAGAATTAAATGCAAAATTACGAATCTTATAGTGCGAAGCAATTTTTGGACGATGCATCTTTTATTCAATGGGTAAAAGGCACAAACCCCTATTTAAACATGTTTTGGAATGACTGGATCAAAAGTCAGCCACGCAATTTAGAAGAAATGAAAGCCGCTGAAAAACAACTTCGGGCTATATTGACTGCTAAACAAATAAAGGCGGGAGAGGAAGATGCTGAGGAAGTTTGGGGAAGAATAGATAACTCCATTTTAAAAGCAAGCCCTTCAAAAGTCAGGAGGATGCCACAAAGATGGTGGGCAGCTGCTGCGATATTTTTACTGCTGGCTGCAGGAAGTTATTTTTTCATCAACAAGGAACATTCAAAAAAAGAAGTTGCTGCTGTTAAAAAGAATGTATTGATAAATGATGTTTCTCCTGGCGGAAACAAAGCAATATTGACTTTGGCAAATGGTGCTACAATTATCCTTGATAATGCCAAGAATGGTGCATTAACACAACAGGGAAATTCAAAAGTTGTAAAGTTAGATGATGGCAAATTAGCTTACAATTCCAATGGAACAAATTCGCCGGCATCTGTTGAATACAATACAGTATCTACACCGAGAGGCGGACAATATCAATTGACATTATCGGATGGTTCAAAAGTTTGGTTAAACGCAGAATCAGCTATTACTTTTCCAACTGCTTTTACCGGCAATGACAGAAAGGTAACAATAAAAGGAGAGGCATATTTTGAAGTGGCGCATGATGCGAGCAAACCTTTTCAGGTAACCGTGAACGGAATGCAAGTACAGGTTCTCGGAACCCATTTTAACATTAATGCTTATGACGATGAAGGTGAAATTAAAACAACTTTATTGGAAGGGTCTGTGAAAGTTTCGAAAGGACCGGAGAGCAAGCTGATAACGCCGGGACAACAGGCAGTTGTTTCTTCAACAGAACCGAAAATAGTTGTTCAGCAAGCAGATGTAGATGAAGCAGTGGCATGGAAAAATGGCTTGTTTCATTTTAATAATGCTGATCTTCAGGAGGTAATGCGCCAGTTATCCAGGTGGTATGATGTGAATGTGATGTATGATGGTACTATTCCAAAACGTGAATTTGCAGGAGAAATGCAACGGGATTTAAACCTGTCACAGGTGCTGGAATTGCTGGTGAAAAACGATGTGCATTTTAAAATTGATGGAAAGAAAATTATTGTATTGACTAACTAATTGATTGATTTAAATGAAAGGCCGGAAATGTTGGTAGCATTTCCGGCGGAAATTAGATCAATTGAAATAAACAAAAACTCTTACAGATCATTTATTCAAAAACCTAACAAACAAAACTATGCATTTTTTTATTCATCACAAGCGCTCGCTTTCGGGTCAAACATGGCTGACTATGAAACTCCTAATTATCCTGATGTTTGCAGGTTTTCTGCAGGTTTCCGCTACAGGGTATTCGCAAACAGTTAGCATTTCCGGAACAAATATTCCTGTAAAAAAAGTATTTGATGCCGTGAAGAAAGCCGATGCATTGCAACCAATTGATGTGCTGATAAATAATGCGGGCATTGCTTCTGAAACGCCTTTTCTGAATATTTCTGAAGATGAATGGAAGAAAATAATTGATATTAACCT
>JAICTW010000621.1 GCA_025936195.1 Flavisolibacter sp. | reverse complement strand
GTTAAAACTCGATATTCATAAAAGCATTCCTGAACTGATGATGGACAATACCGATAGAAACAGGACTTCTCCGTTTGCATTTACAGGCAATAAGTTTGAATTCAGAGCGGTGGGATCTTCTGAAAATTGCGCCGGGCCAATGACTGTGCTAAACACCATAGTTGCAGATGCGCTTACGGATTTTAAGATTGAAGTAGACTCAATAATTGAAAAGGGGGAGAAAAAAGAAATTGCTTTGATGCAAACGATTCAAAAGTATATTGTCGAAAGCAAAAATATACTGTTTGAAGGCGATGGCTACAGCGAAGCATGGGCTAAGGAAGCTGAAAAGAGAGGGCTGTCTAATATTAAAACCACTCCGTTGGCTTTGGATGCGTTTGTTTCAGATGCTGCCAAAAAATTGTTCTCCCGGTTCGATATTTTCACAACCAAGGAACTGGAAGCCCGTCACGAAATTCAACTGGAAAATTATATTAAAAAAATCCAGATAGAAGCACGGATGATGGGAGAGTTGGCAAGCACTTATATTTTGCCACCTGCAGTAAAGTATCAAAATATCCTGATACAAAATATCAAGGGCCTCAAAGAACTTGGATTTGCTGAGAAAGACTATTCTTCACAGTTGCAGATTGCGCAAAAAATTTCTGAACACGTGGATGTGATTGGCACCAGGGTTAAAGAAATGATTGAAGCGAGGAAAGTGGCCAATAATATTTCGGAATCAAGAGAAAGAGCTATCAGTTATTGTGATGAAGTAAGAAAACATTTTGAAGTAATCAGGTACCACGTAGATAAGCTTGAGCTTTTGATTGATGATGAATTGTGGGAACTGCCACGTTACAGGGAGCTTTTGTTTGTTCAATAATCGAAGGCAAACTTGTTTTATGTTTTTTAACAGGCCGGAGTTAAACTTCGGCCTTTTTGTTTGTTCTATGGTTCAAACAATTAAAAATACACAACATGAAAAAATTATTTCTCGTAGCCATAGCCGGTTTATTCTTTGCAGCTAACGGCAACGCACAGGTAAAAAGAAACGTTCCTCATTCTCAACACATGCGCTCTGATTCTTCCCGTCATTTCCAAAAAGGAAAGATGCAAGACCAGTTAAATCTCACTGCCGATCAGAAGTCGCAAATGAAAGCGCTTCACCAGGATATGAAGCAACAAAGAGAGGGAATAATGAATGACCAAAGCCTCACTTCTGATCAAAAGAAAGAGAAAATGAAAGAATTGCGTAAATCACAATCTGAAAAAATGAACACGATTCTTACTCCGGATCAACAGGCAAAAATGAAAGAGCTAAGAAAACAAAGAATGAAAAATCACAAAATGAATCATGGAATGAAAAAAAGCCAGGCATCGTAAAATTTGAAAAGTTTTCCCGTGAAAATTAAAGCCGGTTCATCGCAAGATGGCCGGCTTTAGCATATAATTGAAAACTCCTGAAAACCGAATCGTGTATCTTTGCCAATTATTTAAAAAAGATGAGTACTAAAGGAAAAGTTTTAATGGCGATGAGCGGAGGAATCGACAGTACAGTTGCCGCTTTGATGCTTCATAATGAAGGTTTTGAAGTAGTGGGAATTACTATGAAAACCTGGGATTATGCCACCAGTGGGGGCAAAACCAATAAAGAAACCGGATGTTGCAATATCGACAGTTTTAATGATGCGCGGATGGCCGCCGTGCAGCATGGATTTCCGCATTTTATTCTTGATATCCGTAATGAATTCGGAGATTTTGTAGTTAACAATTTTGTAGACGAATATATGGCCGGCCGAACGCCTAATCCCTGTATTTTGTGCAATACGCATATCAAATGGCGGGCGCTGTCAAAAAGAGCAGATGCGCTGGGTTGCGATTTTATTGCTACAGGACATTACGCGCAAATACATCAACATTCAAACGGAAGGTATTTTGTAAGAAAAGGAATTGACGAAACAAAAGACCAGAGCTATGTATTGTGGGGATTGCAACAGGATTTATTAAGCAGGACGCTTTTGCCTCTGGGCACTTACCGGAAAACAGAAATCAGGCAAATGGCTATTGACTTTGGCTATCCCGACCTGGCAAAGAAGAATGAAAGCTATGAAATTTGCTTTGTTCCCGACAATGATTACCGCGGATTCCTAAAAAGAAAAGTAGAAGGACTGGAAGAAAAAGTTTCCGGCGGATTTTTTGTAGATAAAACGGGAAAAATTCTTGGGCCGCACAAAGGCTACCCTTTCTATACCGTGGGCCAAAGAAAAGGGCTTGATATTGCTTTGGGCAAACCTGCTTTTGTGACGAAAATTATTCCTGAATCCAACACCATCGTTTTAGGCGATGAAGAAGATTTGAAAGGAAGTGAATTGACCGTTAAAGGAATCAACTGGGTAAAATATGATGGCGTTTCTGACGGAATGGAAGCCCTTACAAAAATCAGGTATAAAGATAAAGGGGCGCTTTCTAACCTTTCTGCATACGAAAACGGCTTGAAAGTCCGTTTCTATGAAAAGGTAAAAGGGATAGCACCGGGCCAGAGCGCTGTTTTTTACGAAGATAATGATGTGATTGGCGGTGGTATTATCCAAAGAAATTAAATAAAACAAAAGCATCTCCCAAAGATTAATTTTCTTGTATGACAAAACGTATCCTCAGTTTTGCTTCCGTCTTACTAATTTTAGCTGCCTGCAAAAAGGAAACGGC
>JAICTW010000183.1 GCA_025936195.1 Flavisolibacter sp. | reverse complement strand
TTTTAAATACGCCATTCGCTCCAGTGAATAGCGGATGCATCGTTCCAGCTTATCGGTTGTCAATTCTGTTTTGATGAGATAATCTGTTGCACCCATTTGCATGGCTTCAATATCCACGTCTTTGTTTCCTTTACCGGTAAGCAATACAATCGGTTCTTCGCAACCAATGCGTACGGCTTCTTTTAAAAAATCCAAACCGGTTTTGGCACCAAGGCGATAATCTACAAAGTACATATCGTACCCTCGTTCCTGCAAATGCTGAATCGCATCGTTAAAACGATAGCACCAGTCAATCTGAAGCTGGTATTCCTGTATCTGTTTCAGGTATTCAGAAGTGATGAAGAAATCATCTTCATCATCATCAATGATCAAAATTTTTACGTGGCGGGGATTGGTTCCTGGCATGTTCTACTCCATTTTACCGGGCAGCGAAAGGGAAAACAAACATCCCGTGCTGCTGATATCATTCACTACTAAGTTACCATTATGCCGTGAAAGGATTTGCCTGCAATTGATCAACGATTGAGTATTCATTAATTTCCAGTTCTCGTGAGTGGTAATATTGGTGTTGAACTTGATTGTATATCGCTTGCTTTCCGCATCCAATGTCATGTCAATTACATCCGTTGTTTCCTCCTCACAATCCACATACAGGAATAACCTGGATGTTTTTGGCGGATAGTTTAGTATCATGTTAAGCAATTCATCAAATAATTGCAACATCTCGCTGTAATCTGCTTTAATATCAGGCAGGCTTTCGCATCTTATGATCAATTGCAGGTTTTCCACCTGACTCTGGGCTTTCCTCAAACTTTCTTTCAGCACATCATTCAGAGAAAGCAAGCCTGTATTCTGTTTTTTCTGTAGGGTGTTATCATTCCTGTTTGGGAATGTAGAATTAATGATTGGCATGTTGGGCTTATTGATTATTAAACTCCTGATACTGCTTCATCTTATTGTATAAAGTCTTACGGTCAATATTCAGCAGCTTGGCTGCTTTACTTTTATTAAAGTTTACCTTTTTCAGAGCTTTCAATATCATTTCGTATTCAGCATCAATGCTAGCGCCTTTCAATGTTGTTTCAGAAAGGTTTCTCGGATTTTCCACTACCTCGGTAAACGAACTTGGTACCGATGCCATACCTGAATAAACCGGCTCCGGTTGTTTTTCGAACTGCAATTTGCTGAAATGAGAAATTTCAAAAGGCAATGAGCTTGCTTCTATTTCTTCACTATCTGTCAACAAAGTTGCCCGCTTGATTACATTCTTTAATTCACGAAGATTACCATACCAAACATAATTTCTGAAAACAGTTTCCACTTCGTTACTAAAGGATTTAATATGCTTTCCTAGTTCTGTATTAGTTTGTGCCAGAAAGTGATTGGCGAACAGCATCATATCATCCGGACGCTGACGAAGCGGCGGAACATCAATGCTGAATTCATTGAAGCGATGATACAGGTCTTCTCTGAATTTTCCTTTCCGCACAGCATCCCACAAGCGTTCATTACTTGCAATGATGATACGTACATCAAGATCAATATCTTTCACTCCGCCTACTCTTCTCATTTTTCTTTCCTGCACCACACGCAGCAAAGAGATCTGAATATCGTAGGAAAGGTTGGCAACTTCATCAAGGAAAATAGTTCCTCCATTGGCTAATTCAAAGCTTCCGATCTTTTGATTCAATGCACCGGTGAAAGAACCTTTTTCATGACCAAACAATTCGCTTCCCGCGAGTTCTTTGGAAAGAGCGCCACAGTCAATGGCCACAAATGGTTTTCCTTTTCGTTTGCTGCGCTTATGAATTTCCTGTGCAATGGCTTCCTTACCACTTCCGCTTTCACCATGAATGATCACTGTATAATTGGTAGGCGCTACTAAGTCTATTTGCTGTAAAATTTGTTTGAAGACAGGCGAATCACCAAAAATATAGTCACCTGAAACAATTACACCCTGCTGCTTTTCTTTTGGTGCAGAAAATGTTTGTGCTTTGGGTTCGGCAGCAACAGAAGTCTGAACAGCAGGAGAACTTTCTCCCTTCTCCGCATCTTCCAAAGCTTTTTTGATCGTCACTAAAATTTCATCGGGGAAAAGCGGCTTGGTGATGTAATCGTAAGCACCCATCTTCATCACTTCAACAGCTATTTTGATATCGCTGTAACCTGTGATGATGATCACCGGCAAATGCGGATATCGTTCTTTTATTTTTCCAAGCAATACGTTTCCTTCCATGTCCTCCAGACGAAAGTCGCACATAACAAGAGAAGGTTCAGTAGATTCTAATATTTCCAAAGCCTTTTTGCCGTTATAAGCCTCCAGCACTTCGTATCCGTGGCGGGTTAAAAAGCGCTTAAGCAGAAGGCACATGTCGCGGTCATCATCAATAATTAAAATGGTTTGCATCTGTTAATTTAAGTTTTATGGTTCGTAAAAAAGTATGGTTCAATTTCAAATGTAAAAACTTATGCCCACAAGCCGCGAACATGCGATACCGGTATTTGCAACTGCTCCCGGTATTTGGCAACGGTTCTTCTGGCTACGGAAAATCCTTTCTGCGAAAGAATTTTCACCAATTGCTGATCGGTATAAGGATTGTGCTTATCCTCGCTTTCAATCACTTCTTCAATCGCCGACTGAATTACCTTATTGCTGATCACCTGCCCTTGCTGGTTGGCAATTCCTTCTGTAAACAAATCTTTCAGCAACAGCAATCCGAATGGCGATTCAGCATATTTATTACAGGTAATCCTTGATACGGTTGAAATATCCACTCCCACCATTTCGGCAATATTTTTTAAGATCATTGGTTTTAGCTGATTAATATCGCCGGTAACAAAATAATCATACTGCATCTGCACAATTGCTTTCATGATCTTCAACATCGTAGACTCTCTTTGCTGCACGGCATGAATGAACCATTGAGCGGATTGTAATTTATTCTTGATGTATTGCACTGCCGATTTATCGGTAGTTACCTTAGCGTTGTTCTCCGCCATTTCTTTCCAGGACGAATTAATACTAAGACTTTCGGAACGTTGCCTGTACAAACACACTTCGATGGTATCGGCATTGCGTGTAACAATAAAGTCCGGCAAGATATTCTGATTGATGTTAACACCTTCCTGCAATTCATTTACCGGCTTCATTTTTAACGTAGCTATTAACCGCAGAACAATTTTCAGTTCTTCTTCATCAATACCCAAATGAACTTTTATTTTATCCATGTTGCGGTTATGCAAATCGGTAAAGTGTTCTTCCAGAAGTTTGATCGCCATCTTCACATCAGGACGCCTGGTGTTCATTCGATGGAGCTGTATCAGCAAACATTCTTTAATGTTTCTTGCACCAATACCAACGGGCTCCAACTGCTGGATCTTTTGTAAGATCTTCAGGATATCATCGGCCTCTACCCATTTATTTTGCTTGAATGAAATGTCTTCTGCAAGCGCCTCAATGTCCTGCTCCATAATACCACATTCATTGAGCGAATCAATAATGAACTCCGCCAGTTCAATTTCTCTTTCATCATCGGAGCTCAATTTGTATTGGTCTTTCAATGAACGGCGGTAATCATAATTATTCACCACCGGCCGCTCAGGCAGTTTTTCATTGTGCAAATAATTATTGTATTCCAGTTTATAGTCCGGAATATCATCATAACCATATTCCTCCCAGTCCTGGTAATCCTGCACCGAATCTTTATTGAACTTTTCAACAACCGGTTCAAACTCGTTCTTCTGATCATCGAGTAAAGGGTTTTCTTCTATTTCCTGTTGAATACGCTGTTCCAGTTCAAGAGTATTCAGATGGAAGAAGTTCAGCAACTGAATTTGTTGAGGAAGGATTTTCAGCCGCTGTTTTTGAGCTAAAGTCTGATTAATCATCTGTGCTGATTTTGGCGTATGAAAAAGAATGATTTGGCGTATGCTTTATAAAACAAGAGCGACACCAAAAATGCGGAATTGTTGAATTTGTTATAAAAAAGTTGGGAATCAATCATTTAAGTGAAACAGAATTTGAGGAGTAAAGATTAGTTGTTTTACATATCATCCATTTCGAAGAAAATTTTGAGGAATGATTTCCCCGAACTGTGGTTTTATCATCATTTGATCAAACAATCTCTACATTTTATAATTTACTTTTTAAAGATCTCCATTTGGCCTTTTACTGAAATAAAGATTTGATTAAGAAAGGGGGCCAGTAAAACTATTACTGTATTTGAACTGCAGGATCCCTGTTCTTTGCCGCTAACAGAACTATTGTTCTTCTTTAATGTGGAAGAATTGTTTTGAAAGAAATGGGTTCTGAAAAATAGGTGATTGATGAATTAAGAAATTATAAGTAAGAAACCAGATTACTGAGAAGAAGCTTCAAGGAAATCTATTCCTTGAAGGAAAATTCATTGAAAAAATGCAAGCGGTTCAAAAAAAAAAACGTCCCAACAGGGACGCCGTTCATGATTTAGGGTGAACTTAATAAACTAAAAACTTAAAGAGGATCGTACTCTCGAGGCTTGATCCTGTATTCGAAGAAAGAAGGTATCGGGTACCTCTCTCCTTTTGGAGAAGCCGATGAGGGATCGGAAGTTTTTCTTTCTACAATAGGTTGCCTCATCAATGGTATTGAAGGCTTTCCTGCACTAATTATTTTTGGAGCAGAAGCCACCGCTGTTGAAAAATTAATTTTTTGCATAGGAGCAAGGTTGAAAGATTCTATAATTCTGTCAGCAAAGAGCATAAGCTGCCCCCCTTTCTTCTCATTAAAAAACAGTACCAAAATTTTTAAACCTGTAAACAGATGCTTACCGTACTTCAAGTATTGTTTAGTGGAACTATTTCCTCAAAAACAGCTCCCATTTTTCTTTGAAGTTTTTAGTCTTACAGCACTATTATGGTACGGTTCTTTGATTTATTACTATGAAAATTTATTAACCAACAAAACCTTTAACTTATGTTACGCTGGACAATTATTTTTCTTGTTATTGCTATTATAGCAGCCATTTTCGGATTCGGTGGTATAGCTGCAGGTGCTGCATCTATTGCCAAAATTTTATTCTTTATTTTCCTGGTGCTGTTTGTACTTTCATTAATAGCAGGCGGCTTCCGAAGAGTTGATTAAAGAGATTTCATTTTAATGATAAGGTGCACTTAAGTTGCACCTTTTTGTTTTTGAATAAACGCCTAGGTATACGCTTGGAAGTTTTGATAGTCAACCTATAACTAAAACTGTCCCGCACGTTTTGCGGGACAGTAAACCTAACCCTCTGATGACAAAAAATTAAAAACCTCCCGGCCATTCGTTCATCACATCCACCTACTTTACTTCACAATTACCAGGAGGTTAAGGCTCTAAATCCTTTCTTTCGTTTATAGCTCGTCAGTTTCTACGTTCAGCCTATAAGAGTTCATCATCGTAGCCATCTCTTTCGCTTGTGTTGGCAGCAGTTTGCGAAGGACCATTGACAATTTTATCAGCCCTTTGTTCATTCACTACCACTTTTTCATCAGAGCGGCTGTCGGTTGGCGAGGAATTCAACAATGAATCATCACCATCTTCTCTTCCGTTTGCATCAGATTGTTTTTGCTTTTTTGTTTTTGGAGGTGTGTGCTCCCGCAATGGATCTGACATAAAATTTTGTTTAGCTGCTATGTAAAACTTCAGTAAAAACTGTACCTGTTTTGAACAGTGCTGAAGAATTTTTTTTCATTGAAAAATTTTCCTCAACTATTTGTAATAAAGGGAAGAACTTCTACAGCAGAGAAAATAAGGAAAGAATCAGGACTTTGCTTCGGTGTGTCTTTTGGGGCGAAACTTACTGAACAGCTCTTCAATCTTGTTAATGATCAATTTGCGTTTTTCTTCTCCAATGATATGCGAAGAATAATTTTTAACCAGGTAAGGAACAAATGTTTTTATCAGCCAGTTTGCTCTTGCCAGAAGGAATCTTTTTAGCAGGAGATCAATTCCCATTTCAAGCCCGATATTGAAAACAGGAACACGGTTATCTCTTGTAAATACTTTATGCACCTGGTCGTACACTTTTTTTACGGGTTCCAGGTTTTCTTTAAAACTCATGAGATCCTGACGAATCAGGATTTCCCTGTCACGCAAAATGCCC
>JAICTW010000656.1 GCA_025936195.1 Flavisolibacter sp. | reverse complement strand
GTTTTGTTTTTATAAGATACTTAGCAATGCTGTGGCCACTATGCCGGCAGTTTCTGTTCTTAACCTGGTATTACCAAGCGAAACCGGAAGAAAACTTTTTTGAAGCGAAAGTTCGATTTCTTCCGGTGTAAAGTCGCCTTCGGGACCAATAAGAATGAGAGCAGATTGTTGATGGCTGACAATTGGCAGTTTTTGTTTCTCACCATCAATGCAATGCGCAATAAATTTTTGTTCGAAAGGAAGCTGAAGAGCTTTTTCAAACCCCATCGGTTCATGTAAAACAGGCAGCCAACATTGTTGCGACTGAAGCATGGCGCTGATGAGAATATGTTGCATTCTGTCGTGGCGGAATTTTTCTTTCTCTGTTCTTGTGCAGATCAGGGGAATAATCCCGCTCACGCCGATCTCTGTTGCTTTTTCTAAAAACCATTCAAAGCGGGAAGCGTTTTTGATCAATGAAATTCCAATGGCTACTTTGTTTTTTCTTTCTTCTTCTGTTTCGATGGAAGAAATGTCCACCACACATTTTTTTCTGTTGTCATCAATGATGGCTGCCCTTGCCTTTCTGCCTTTGCCGTCGGTTAATAAAACTTGTTCGCCTTTTTGCATGCGAAGCACATTAATGATATGTTTGGAAGTGTCTTCATCCAACTGAATAATTTGATTATCTAGATTAGGAAAATAAAAAAAGGGAAGGTTCATTGTAAACGTTTGCGAAGTTCTTTATCACTTCTGCTGGTATGAAAAACAGCAAAAATACGAACGTGGTTTTTTTCAACTTTATATACAATGCGATAAGGAAAGTCTTTTAAAACAACATGTCTATAAGGTTTAGAATAATAGCTGTAGTTTAAAGGATGAAGTTCCAGCTTTAGAAAGAGTTCCCCCATTGCTAAATAGAAACGCATACCCAGTCCAGGCTCCTGATCTTCGTACCAGTTGTTGATGATCTCCTGATAATCGAGTTTCGCCTCATCAAGCAAATCAACTTCAAAAGCCATACTTTTTTTTAATTTCTCCCTGGGCTTCTTTCCAGGGTGTGGCTTTGCTTTCGCCTCTTTGATAACGGGCTTCTCTTTCTCTTAAAATTTTTAATTCCTCTTCTGAAGCTTGTTGCGCATCATTATTTGATTGCCGGCAATTAGTAATTGTAAGCAATGCTTCCAAAAAGTCTTCATCTTCAATAGCGTCAATAGCATTATACAATTGTTCTTTTATTTCAACGATAGACATAAAAACGTTTTCTCAAATTTACTTCTTTCAAACAAAAAGCCCTGTGCAAACAGAGCTTTGGTATAAAGAGAATTAGTAAGCAATTAAAACGGATCTTCCTCATCGGGCAAATCATTCATTTTACTTCCTGTTTGAATGAACATCCTGGCACCGCCACCACTATCCAGTCCTGAAACCGGTTTGAAATTTGAAGGCAATCCCGAGCCAAAATCATTTCCACCTGAATCTTCAATAAATTTCTGGATGTGCAGTAATGCCCTTAGCTTGATTGTTTCCAAAGAACCGTTACGATGTTTTGCAATTCTTACGTGTGTTTCACCACGATTGTTATCACCCATTTCGTCTTGGGTGATGTCATAATATTCCGGACGATACAGGAACATCACCATGTCAGCATCTTGTTCAATAGCACCTGATTCACGAAGGTCACTCAGTTGCGGCATTTTGTTTCCATCCTTACGTTTTTCCACTTCACGGCTTAACTGCGAAAGTGCAATAATGGGTATTTGCAATTCTTTCGCTAATCCCTTCAACGATCTTGAAATGTTGGATATTTCCTGCTCGCGGTTGGAGTTTCTGTTCTCACCCGTCCCGCTCATCAACTGTAAATAGTCAATGATGATCATTCCAATGTTATTGGCATTTTTTAAGCGCCTTGCCTTGGCCCTTAATTCAAAAATGTTCAATGCAGGTGTATCATCAATGAACAAGGGAGCTTGTGATAATTTTTGAATACCTCTTGCATACAATTGCTTCATCTCGTGTTCTTCCATTTTACCCCTTGAAATTTTTTCCAGCCAAATTTCACTTTCAGCAGAAAGAATACGTTGCACCAACTGTCCTGCACTCATCTCTAAAGAAAAGAAAGCGACAGGAGTTGGTTTGGTTGGATGCAAGGCAGCATTGCGTGCAAGGTTCAATGCAAATGCCGTTTTACCAACGGATGGACGTGCAGCCAATATGATCAAATCTGTACTTTGAAAGCCATACGTTACTCTGTCCAAAGAAGCAAAACCACTGGGTACGCCACTGATGTCTTCATTTTTGTGACGCAGGTCTTCGATGCGCTGAATTGTTTTCACCAACACAGAGTCAATCGTTTCATAATTGTTGCGAAGGTGTGTGGAGGTTACTTCATAAATTTTACTCTCGGCCTGGTCCAGTAAATCAAAAACATCGGTGCTGTCTTCATACGCGTCTGAAATAATTTCTCCGCTGATACGAATTAATTCACGTTGAATAAATTTTTGAAGAACGATC